>ONLX01000022.1 GCA_900318765.1 uncultured Eubacteriales bacterium | reverse complement strand
TAAATAAGAAGTATTACGGGGTTTGACCGTCGGCAAGCATCGTGCGGAAGCGCGTATACTTGCCTTCGAAGTACAGGGAAATCGTCTCGATCGGTCCGTGACGGTTCTTTGCCACGATCGCTTCGGCCTCGTTGCCCGCGCTCGGATCGTAAACGACCGGGCGGTACAGCAGAATGACCATATCGGCGTCCTGCTCGATCGAACCGGATTCACGCAGGTCGGAAATCATGGGGCGGTGATCCTGGCGCTGTTCGGGACCGCGGTTCAGCTGTGCAAGCAGAACGATCGGAACCTGCAGTTCGCGGGAAAGCAGCTTCAGCGCGCGCGTCATATCGGAAACTTCCTGAACACGGTTATCCGAACGGCGCTGCCCCATTCCCGTACCTTGAATCAACTGCATATAGTCGATAATCACAAGATCGAGACCCTGCTGCGCTTTCAATCTGCGGCATTTGGAGCGGATTCCCGCAACGGTCGCTCCGGGCGTATCGTCAATAAAAAACTTGGTATTCTGGATCTTTGCAGCCGCTTCCACAAGCCGCTGCGTCTCGGCCTCATCGAGCGTTCCATCCTTGATCTTCTGCGAATCGACGTCGCCCTCTGTGCAAAGAATACGCATCATCAGCTGTTCCTTGCTCATTTCAAGGCTGAATACGGCGACCGATTTGCTGTCGTAAATCGCGGCATACTGGCCGATGTTCATCGCAAAAGCAGATTTGCCCATGGCCGGGCGAGCGGCTAAGATAATGAGATCGCTCTTTTGAAGACCGTTCGTCAAGCGATCGAGCTCTTTGAATCCGGTTGCAATGCCGGTCAGCTTGCCTTTGCGGGAAATCAACTCTCCGATCTGATTCATCGTCTCCGGAACGATCTCCTTGGCAGAAGCAAGCGAATCCTCGGATTTGCGCATCGAAATATCATAGATGCGGCGTTCGGCTTCGTTCAGCGATTCATCGACCGGCTTCTGATCGTTCATGCCGTCCCGAATCATATCGTTGCCGACGCGAATCAACGAACGCTGCATTGCGTGTTCTTCAACAATCGAGGCGTAATAAGATACGTTTGCGGCTGTCGGAACGAAATTCATCAATTCGGTCAGGTAAACGATCCCGCCCGCGGCTTCCAGTTTGCCGCTGCGCTCAAGCGCATTGTTGAGCGTAACAAGGTCGACCGCATCGCCGTTCAACCGCGTGTCGCGCATCGCGGAAAAGATCGCATTGTGCGCAGCCAAATAGAAGTCCTCGGGACGCAATTGTTCGATCATTGCATCGAGCGCTTCTTTATCGAGCAGCATGGCGCCGAGAACGGATCGTTCCGCTTCCAGGCTGTTGGGCAAGGCCCGTTCGATTGTTTGCTGTGGCTGCTGTTCCATTATTCCGTTACGACGACAGTAAAGGTGGTGGACACGTTCTCAAACAGACTGGCCTTTGCAAGATACTCGCCGGTCGTCTTGATCGGATCGACGGAGATCTTTTTCCGATCGAGGTCAATCCCCTGCTGCTCCTTCAATGCTGCGGAGATCTCCTTTGCGGTGATCGCGCCGAACAGCTTGCCGTTCTCACCGACGCGTGCATGCAGCGTGATCCGTTTTCCTTCCAGTGCAGCGGCGTTCTCACGCGCTTTGACACCGGCCGTGAATTTCCGATGCTGTGCCGCGCTCTTCTGAATATTTGCCGCGTTGACTGCGGAAGCATCTGCGGGCGTCGCCATCTTGCGCGGAAGCAGGAAATTGCGTGCGTACCCGTCGGATACATCGATAATTTCGCCCTTTTTTCCGGTACCCTTCACATCCTGATTCAATAAAACCTTCATGACCTTCTCCGTCCTTTCTCACAAATTCTGATTTTCTCTCTCATATTCCTCAATCAGCGGAAGCAGCATATCCTTTGCTTGCTGCCATGTCACATTCCGGATCTGCGCCCCGGCCATCGTAAGATGCCCGCCGCCGCCGAGCTTTTCAAGGATCATCTGCACATTGACTTCGCCGACGCTTCTGCCCGAGATCGCAACAAGATCCGGGGTTTCGGCGAGAACGAATGCTGCCTTGATTCCGCGAATACCAAGCAGTTCGTCGGCCGCTTGCGAGGAAATCATCCGATTGTTGGCGACATCCTTTTCACAGTACGAAACAGCGATTCCGCTTCTGCGGATCTCAGCGCGGGCGACAACCTTTGCGCATTGCACGTAGCTCTCATAGTCGTTCTGATACATCGACTTGACCGATCCGAGGTCGGCGCCGTTCCGTCTGAGATATCCTGCCGCTTCAAAGGTGCGCGAACCGACGTTGAAAGCAAACTGCTTCGTATCGCTCGTGATACCGGCCAGCAGCGCGCTGCAGGTGAACGAGGACGGCTTCACGTTATCGGCAAAATACTGAATGACCTCGGTCACCATTTCGCTTGCAGAAGACGAACGCGATTCCAGATAATGCAGCGTCGGGTTCTCGATATAATCCGCGCTGCGGCGGTGATGATCGATTACAACGATGCGTTCGCCCTTTTCCAGCAGCTGCGGCGCTACGGTATTCGATCCGCGCTGCGTATCGACCACGACAAGAACCGAGTTTTGCTGCATCATATGTGCCGCTTCCTCGGGCGTAATGATGAGCCCCGCCGCAGAGCCTTCCTGCTCCATGCGGTGCAATGCGTCCTCGATCATGGAGTTCGCTCCGTCAAGCACGATATACGCATGCCGGCCGATATGGTTGGCGCAGGTCATAATGCCGAGTGCGGAACCGAAACAGTCCATATCGGAATTCTTGTGTCCCATGATGAACACTTCACCGCTGTTTTCAAACAACTGTGCAAGCGCTTTTGAGAACAGTCGGGCCTTCACGCGCGATTGCCGTGCGTCCTGCTGCCGCCTGCCTCCGTAGAACCGATATTCCGCTCCGTCCTTTACGACGGCCTGATCGCCGCCGCGTCCGAGCGCAAGCTCCATGGCCTGACGCGCGTCGTTCTCCGACTGCGCGATTCGCGGCGCTACGCCGAGCGCCATCGAGAGCGAAACCATCGTACCGGTTCCGGTGTTGATCCTGTGCGCCTGCTCGATGAGCGGGAACTTCTCCTGCTCGAGCTGCACGGCCTGCTTTGCTTCGAGAATCAACAGGAATCTGCCGTTCTCATACCGCCGATAGACGCCGCCGACCCGTCGGCACAGCTCGGAAACAAGCCGTTCCACGTCGGCCAGAACGGCCGTGCTGCGAATCTGGGAATCGCGCGTCAGCTCCTCGTAGTTGTCCACATAAATCAGCGCCGTACAGGGATGCTGCTCGTCATACAGGCGCTGATAATGCGCCGCCTCGGTTCGATCGAGCCAATACTGCAAGATCAACTGCTTGGCATGCTTACGCGGAACAACGATGTTCATCACCTGGTAGGTGTTGATGCCGACGACCTGCTGCAGCGAGTTCGCCGGTCGCGCGGGGTTGTACGATTCCAAAAGATCGGTAATGAATTTCCCGTCGTAAATCTCACGGAACGCAGGATTACGCCAGGCGATCCGCCCGGTATCGGGATCGAACAGCAGCGCGGGAACGGTTACTTCATTCATGAGCAGAGCAACCGCGGAATCATTCTCCCGAAACACGCGATCCATACGCTTTTGCTGCCGGTCCGAAATCACGCGAAGCCAGATAAAGATACTCGCAAACAGCAAAATGCCGGCAAGCAGCGCAGACAGCGCGAACCAATACATCCCGAACGGGATAAAGGCGGCTGCGACGACCGTCATAAAAACGCCGACGAAAATCAGCAAGCCCTGATACTCTTTCATACGTTCCCTCCCTGCGAGCGACGTCGCATCCGATCCCAAAAGTACCCGAACATTCCGACGATCGGCAGAAATTGCATCGCTGTTTGAAACAGCAATCCGCACACGACGCAAACAAGGATAAAGATCCAAGGCTTCGATGCGGTCCATTTTTTCACGGTACAAAGCCCAAGCAGTCCCATCGGCAGCATCCAGAGCACATACGCGATCCGAACAAGCCCGGATCCGAACGAGACGCCCGAAAAGACCAGAATGTACGACAGGATCGAAAGCAGAACCACGCCGATCACGTACTGGGAATCCACCATCCAATCGGAGAAAGGCCGGAGCGGAATCAGCTGCGCGCCGCCTTTGCGATTCCATAGATAGGAAAGCAACGCGTTAGAAAGCGTGGCGATCGCCGCCGGATAGTACAGATACGCAACAAGGTATTGATCGGCGTCGAGCTTCATCGCAAGCGTCGCTTCGGAAACGGATTCGATCATCGGCCGCAAAAGCCCGTTGACATCGATCGCCGAAAGCTCGGCTGCCGTCTGCTCAAAGACGATGCGGTAATCTGTGATCGCGTTGCGCAGCGGCAAGAATGCGTCGCCATAGGCAAAATAGGACGGCAGGCAGACGTAGATGAAAAGACCGAACAGAAGCAGGATCGATCCGTAAAAAACGACCTTGAAGTTCGAAAGCTTCCATCGCTGCATCCCATACAGCAGAATTCCTGAAGGCGCAAGCAGCCCGACAAGGTACAGCCCCTGCAGCGCATTATGCGTCAAAAGTGCGCCGAACGCAAATAGAAACAACGTAAGACCTGCAAGCGCCATCGGATGCAGTCTCCATGCGCTGCGCGCCCAGAGCGCAGGCGTAACGCAAAGCAGCGGAATCAGAAGAACGATCTTCAGTACGAGCGTATCAAACCGCGCCATCGCGGCGTACAATTCGAAAAGCTCCGGTTCGACATCGGGAACGGGCAGCGAAAGCACAGACACCAAACACACCGCCGCCGTTGCGACCGCCGCAAGCATCACCCAAAAGAGCCCATTGATTCGATTCGATTGCAGATTCTGATCCATCTTATTTATTTTACGACAAAGTTACGGCATCGTCAAGAATTATTCTGCCGGAGCGCCTGCAGGTGCATCCGTTCGCTTGCCAAAAAGAACGTATTCGCGATCGCGTCGCGCCGGGCGTCCTCTTGTTCGGATCGAGCAGTCGGTTCCGTAGGCGGATCCGAAGCGGCCTTTTCCGGCTCCGGCTTTGCCTTGCGTTTTGGCGCGTTGTGTTTTCGCGCATGATCCAGGCTTGCGACCTTGCGGTCATAGCAGTCCCGCTCACGATCGATCTGCAGCTTGGCGATGCCCCAAACGAACCGCTCGTTTCCGAGAAGAACCGGTTCCTTTCCGCATTCGGCATACGAGAGCATGGCCCCAAAGAGCCTTCCCCGTTCGGCATCGTCGAGAGCGGCGATCGAGATGGCAAAGTCGGTAAACACTTTCAGATACTTCATGTTGGTACTCCTTCCGGTTGATACGGAAAGTGTACCATGAAAGCATGTGTCCTTTCTCCCGACCTTTGTTCACAATTGAAAACCGACCGCAGGAGGTCCCTGCGGCCGGAAGGATGAACGGTTATCGAGATTTTTTCGCAATCTCTTCCAGGAGTTTCTGTAAGAATGCATCGAAGCTCTGCGTTCCGAGATCGCCTTCCTTTCGCGAACGAACCGCAACGGTCTGCTCCTCCGCCTCCTTATCGCCGATTACGAGCATGTACGGAACCTTTTGCATCTGCGCTTCCCGAATCTTGAATCCGATCTTCTCGTTGCGCGCATCGACTTCCACGCGTACACCGAACGACTCGAGCTTTTCGGCAAGCGCTTCGGAGTATTCCACCGTGCGATCGGTGATCGGCAGAATCTTCACCTGTACCGGAGCGATCCAGGTCGGGAACGCGCCCATCGTCTCCTCAATCAGATACGCCATAAAGCGATCGAGCGAACCGAGGATGGCACGGTGCAGTACGACCGGCGTCTTCTCCGAACCGTCCTTATCGATGTAGGTCAGGTTGAACTTTGCCGGCAGGCAGAAGTCGAGCTGGCAGGTCGAGAGCGTATATTCCGCGCCGACGGCCGGCATCACGTTGACATCGAGCTTCGGGCCGTAGAACGCCGCTTCGCCGATCTCCTCGGTGTAGTTGAGGCCAAGCTCGTTCAGCACTTGGCGCAGCGCGTTCTCAGCGGTATTCCACATCTGATCGTCGTCGTGATATTTCACCTTATCGTTCGGGTCGCGCAAGGATAACACAAGACGGTAATCGGTGATTCCGAAATCCTTATAGGTATCGAAAATCATCTGTACGACGTTCGCAAACTCGTCCTTGATCTGCTCGGGGGTCACGAACAGGTGCGCGTCGTTCTGGCAGAAATGCCGTCCGCGCTCAATGCCTTTGAGCGTGCCGGACGCCTCATACCGGAAATCGTGCGCGATCTCACCGATTCTCAGCGGCAGGTTGCGATACGAATGCGGCTGATTCGCATAGATGCGCATATGATGCGGGCAGTTCATCGGCCGCAGCACATAGGTTTCGTCCTCCACGTTCATGGCCGGGAACATATTCTGCTGATAGTGATCCCAATGACCGGAGATCTTATACAGATCTACAGTCGCGATGCACGGCGTCAGAACGTGCTGATACCCCGCTTTCAGCTCCTTATCACGGATGTAGTTTTCGAGAATCCGCCAGATCGTGTAGCCCTTCGGCAGGAACATCGGCATACCCTTCCCGACGAGTTCATCGGTCATAAACAAATTCATCTCGCGGCCGATCTTGCGATGATCGCGCTTCTTCGCCTCTTCAAGCCGGGTCAGATACGCCGTCAGATCGTCCTTCTTTTCAAACGCCGTTCCGTAGAGACGCTGCAGCATTTTGTTCTTCTCGCTGCCGCGCCAGTATGCGCCTGCAACGCTGATCAGCTTGATATTCTTTACCCGCGCGGTCGAAGCAACATGCGTTCCGGCGCACAGATCAACAAATTCGCCCTGCCGATAAAAGCTGATGACCGCATCCTCCGGAAGATCGTTAATCAGCTCAACCTTGTACGGCTCGCCCTTCTCTTCCATGAACCGGATCGCTTCTTCGCGCGGCAGTTCAAAGCGCTCAAGGCGCAGGTTTTCACGCTGAATCTGTTCCATCGTCTTCTCGATCTTCTTGAAATCGTCGGTCGAGAACGTGAACGGCGCGTCGAAATCGTAATAGAACCCGTCTTTGGTGGCGGGACCGATCGCAAGCTGCACCTCGGGCCAGAGCCGTTTGACCGCCTGCGCAAGGATGTGCGACGCAGTGTGACGATACGTCCAGCGACCGCCCTCGTCCTCAAAAGTCAAAAATTTCAACGAGCAGTCCCGATCGATCGGCAAAAAAGCGTCGGTACGCACGCCGTCAATCTCGCAGCAGATGACCGCTTTTCGAAGGCCCTGGCTCAACGAAGCCGCAATGTCAAGACCGTTTGTTCCGTTCTCATATTCGCGAACGGATCCGTCGGGAAATGTAATCCGCATAGTGTCTGTTCCTCCAAATGAATTTCATCAAAAATGCGTCCCTGTGCAAAAACACAAGGACGCTGCAAAACGTGGTTCCACCCTGTTTGGGACTCTTTGCGCTGTATCGGGCGCGCCCGCTTCAATCCTCCGGCGGTCTTCCCGCTGTACACGGCGCGATCCTTTCCACCAACCGATCGCTCGCTTTGCCGTGCCGATCAACGGTACTGCTTCCGAAATCCTCTCAAAGTTACCCGTATTATATCATATTCGCCCGGTTTGTCAACACAGCGAACCGGTAAAATCTGCCCGTTTTTCGACGGAGAGCGAAACTTCGGTTCCGTTGATGCTCCAGGCTTTCGTATATCCGCTAAGCTCCGGTTCCAGCGCGTCCGCAAGCGTATCCGCCATGATCTGCGCTTTGTTCGCTTCGATCAAAGCGGCGAGCGAAGTGCTCGGATCGTACCCGATGCGGATGTGATCCGCAACCTCAAACCCGGCTTCCTTACGCATCGTCTGCAGCTTCGAGGTGATTTCACGCACATTGCCTTCTTCGATCAGCTCCGGGGTCAGGTTCGTGTTCAGCACGACGGTCAGCCCGTGATCGGTTTCGGAAACGAATCCGGCTTTCTGCTGCGCAGAGACGAGCACATCGTCCGGTCCGAGCGTCACAACAGTGCCGTCGAGTTCAAACGTATACGCCTCGCCCTTTGCGTGCGCGGCAACGATCGCGTCGCCGACGCCGTCGCCGGCAAGATACGCGGAGATTTTGCCGAGCAGCTTCCCGTAGCGCGGGCCGAGGGTCCGAAGCTGCGGCTTGGTGCGATAGGAGATGAATCCCGACGCGTCCTGCACGAACGAAACCTGCTTAAGGTTCAGCTCCTCACGGATGATCGCAGTCTCCTCTTCCTTCAGCGCATCCCCCTGCACGAACATCTCCGAAAGCGGCTGACGGATCTTGCACGACGCGTTGTTGCGCGCGGCACGCCCGAGTGTAACGATCTCGAGCACGCGATCCATTCCCGCTTCGAGTTCCTTATCGATAAAGCTCTCGTCGGCCACGGGGAAATCGCAAAGATGCACCGATTCGGGCGCGTTCGCGTCGACAGAGCGTACCATATTCTGATACATCGCTTCGCTCATGAACGGAACAAACGGCGCGCAAAGCTGTGAAAGCGTCTTCAACACGGTGTACAGCGTCATGTACGCGGCTTCCTTATCGGGCGTCATCTCGCTGCCCCAATAGCGCTCGCGGCAGCGGCGGACGTACCAGTTCGAAAGATCGTCCACAAACGTCATCAGATCGCGGCCCGCTTCGGTGATGCGGATATGATCGAGGTTATCGTCCACGCTGAGAATCAGCGACTGCAGGCGCGACAGGATCCACCGATCCATCACAGAAAGGTTTTCGCGCTTGAGGCTGTGCTTGGTCGGGTCGAATTCGTCGATATCGGCATAGAGAATGTAGAACGCATACGTGTTCCAAAGCGTCGACAGGAACTTCCTCTGATATTCGGAAACGTTCTCGCCCGAGAAGCGCGACGGGAGCCACGGCGCGGAAGCTGTATAGAAGTACCACCGGACCGCATCGGCGCCCTGCTTATCGAGCACGTCTTTCGGGGCAACGACATTGCCGATGTGCTTCGACATCTTTTTGCCGTCCTTATCGCAGACGAGTCCGAGCACAAGGCAGTTCTCAAACGGCGCCTTGTCAAACAAGCACGTTGCAATCGCAAGCAGCGTATAGAACCAGCCGCGCGTCTGATCGACGGCTTCGGAAATGAACGCAGCGGGATAGCGGCGCTCAAAGATTTCCTTGTTCTCAAACGGATAGTGCCACTGCGCGAACGGCATCGAACCGCTGTCGAACCAGCAGTCGATCACGACGGGTTCGCGCTTCATAATCTTTCCGCACTTTGGGCAGCGCACGTCCACGCGGTCGATATACGGCTTATGCAGCTCAATCTCATCGGGGCAATTGTCCGACATGGCGCGAAGCTCGGCTTTGCTGCCGATCACGTGCACGTTCCCGCATTCGCAGGTCCATACGGGCAGCGGCGTTCCCCAGTACCGTTCGCGCGAAACGCCCCAGTCGATCACGTTTTCGAGGAAGTTGCCCATGCGGCCTTCCTTGATCGTATCCGGAATCCAGTTGACCGAGCGATTGAACGCGATCAGCTTGTCCTTGACCGCGGTCATCTTGATGAACCAGCTCTCACGGGCATAGTAAATGAGCGGCGTATCGCAGCGCCAGCAGTACGGATAGCTGTGCTCAAACGGCAGCGCGGCATACAGCTTGTTGGAAGCTTTCAGCGCATCCAGAATCGGCCGATCCGCTTCTTTGACAAAGAGACCGTCCCACGGCGTTCCGCCGCACATATGCCCGCTCGTATTGACGAGCTGAACAAACGGCAGGTCCCATTCTTTTCCGACGCGATTGTCGTCCTCACCGAACGCCGGCGCGGTGTGTACGATGCCGGTACCGTCGGTAAGCGTTACGTAATCGTCCGCAACGACACGATATCCTTTTTTGCCCTTGAAGTTTACGGGCAGATCAAACAGCGGCTCATACTCCGTTCCGACGAGCGCTTCGCCCTTGCACCGCGAAACAATCTCGGCATTCTCGCCGATCACACTTGCAACGAGCGCTGCGGCAAGGATCAGGTTCTCGCCGTCCTTTTGTACGGTCACATAGTCCTCATGCGCGTTGACCACGAGCGCCACGTTGGAAGGCAGCGTCCACGGCGTAGTCGTCCATGCGAGGAACGCCGTTTTCGGATCGCCCTTCACATAGAATTTGGCGATGGCGGAAAGCTCCTTCACGTCATGATAGCCCTGTGCGACCTCGTGGCTCGAAAGCGCAGTGCCGCAGCGTGGGCAGTACGGAACGATCTTATGCCCCTTATAGAGCAATCCTTTTTCATGAATCGTCTTGAGCGCCCACCATTCGGACTCGATGTAGTTGTCATGATAGGTCACATACGGATCCTTCATGTCGCACCAGAACCCGACCCGATCGCTCATCTCTTCCCATTGGCTCTCATATTTCCAGACGGATTCCTTGCACGCCTTGATAAACGGTTCGACGCCGTATGCTTCGATCTGTTCCTTGCCGTCCAGGCCGAGCTGCTTTTCGACTTCGAGCTCCACGGGCAGACCGTGCGTGTCCCAACCGGCTTTGCGCAGCACGTCGTATCCCTTCATCGTCTTATAACGCGGGATCAGGTCCTTGATGCTGCGGGTCAGAACATGTCCGATATGCGGCTTGCCGTTGGCCGTCGGCGGGCCGTCGAAGAACGTATAGGCGGGCGCGCCTTTGCGCAGCGCAACGCTCTTTTCAAAGATCTTGTGTTCCTTCCAAAACGCGAGCGTATCGAGCTCACGCGCGACGAAATTCATGTCGGTCGATACTTTTTGATACATTCTCTGCTCCAAATACTTCTTATTTTTTCGTCTTATTCGAGAAAGTCCTTGAGTTTCTTGCTGCGCGAGGGATGGCGAAGCTTCCGGAGCGCCTTCGCTTCAATCTGGCGGATGCGCTCACGCGTCACGTTAAATTCCCGTCCGACCTCTTCGAGCGTTCTGGCTTTGCCGTCCTCAAGGCCGTAGCGCAGTTTTAAAACCTTGGCTTCGCGCGGCGTCAGGGTCGAAAGCACTTCGGAAAGCTGCTCCTTCAAAAGCGAGCTTGCCACGGCGTCCGCAGGCGCGGGCGCATCGTCATCGGGAATGAAGTCGCCGAGGTGCGAATCATCCTCTTCGCCGATCGGCGTTTCGAGCGAGACCGGCTCCTGCGCAATCTTTAGAATTTCGCGCACCTTCTCCTCGGAGATGCCCATCTCCTTGGCGATCTCATCGGGGCGCGGATCCCGTCCGTATTCCTGAACGAGCTGCCGGTTGACGCGGATCAGCTTATTGATCGTCTCCACCATATGCACCGGAATGCGGATCGTTCTTGCCTGGTCCGCGATCGCGCGCGTGATCGCCTGGCGGATCCACCAGGTCGCATAGGTCGAGAACTTGTAACCCTTGCGATAATCGAACTTCTCGACCGCTTTGATCAGACCGAGGTTACCCTCCTGAATCAGATCCAGAAACAGCATGCCTCTCCCGACGTAACGCTTCGCGATCGAAACGACGAGTCTCAGGTTCGCTTCGGCAAGTTGATGTTTGGCATCGAGGTCGCCGGCCGCCATGCGCTGCGCGATCTCGATCTCCTCTTCCGCGGTCAGAAGCGGAACCTTGCCGATTTCCTTGAGGTACATGCGCACCGGGTCATCGATGTTGATGCCTTCGTTCGAGCCGAGTACGGTTTCGAGCTGCGCAATCTCCTCGTTGATGTCCTCGGGGACTTCGATCTCCTCGACGATATCGATATTCTGTTCTTCAAATTCGGCGTAGATCTTCTCAATCTGCTCCTGATCCAGATCGAGCTCGCCGAGCGCTTCCATGACTTCGTTATAGGTCAGGATGCCTTTCTGCTTTCCGGCTTCAATCAACTTTTGAATCTCTACGTTCGGATCCTTGGGTGTCGTCTGTTCCTTTGCCATTTCCCGTCTCCTTATTTTTTCGCCTTAATTTGCGTTTGAATCTTTTGTAACAGTTCCGCTTTTTCCGAAGCCGAAAGCCCCGGCTCGGCAAGTCTTTTTTGCAGCTCTTCCAAGGAAGCCTGTCCGTCCGCTTCCTGCAGCCGGCGGATGCAGTCCTTGGCAGTGCGAACCGCATTTTTCATCACGCCCTCCTCTTTTAAAAGGGAGGAAATCGCTTCCGCGTCCTCACTCGGGATCGCCGAAACGTATTGCGGAATCGAAAGCTTCGGATCTTGAATCAGCGCTTCGAAAAACGTTCGGAACGCTTCGGTCAAAAATAGCGTGCCGGCGCCCGCATCGATCGCGACCTTCAGCGCTTCGGGATCCGTGATGCAGGCGGCAAGCAGCGTCCGTTCCTGAATGAACCGCGGCTGCTCGGGAGAATCGTTCCTTCTGCGGAACCCGCCGCGCCGCAGCGAGACGGGCTGTTCCGAAAGCACCATGCCGCCGCTCCGCGCGCCCTGCGCTTCGAGCGCTTCCACCGCGTACCCGGTCAGCTCGGAAATCACCTTATAATAGCGCTCCTGTTCGATCGGCTGCAGCGTCCCGACGAACGCGCATGCGCGGACCGCGTACCGTTCCCGATCGTTCTCATCATTGAGCCGGAACCCGTTTGCGAGCGAGCGCACCTTGAATTCGTTCAGCGAGAGCGCGTTCTCCTTGAGTCGGTCGAACCCGGTCTTGCCGTAGATCTGCACGTACTCGTCCGGATCCAGATCGTCCGGAAACGAGATCACGCGAACCTGCAGCCCCTCGGCGCTTAAGATATCCAGCCCGCGCACCGTGGCGTTCTGACCGGCGGCGTCGCCGTCGTACGCGATGTAAACCGTATCCACATAGCGCTTCAAAAGGCGCGCCTGCTGCTGCGTGAGCGCGGTACCGAGCGAAGCGACCGCATTCGTAACCCCGGCTTTATAGAGCCCGATCACATCCATATATCCTTCGACCATAATGAGGTCGGACAGCTTTTCGTTCTTATGCAGGTACAGCCCATAGAGGTTGTTCCGCTTGTTGTAGATCGGCGTATCGCCGGTGTTGATGTACTTGGGCTTATCGTTGTTGAGCACGCGCGCGCCGAACCCGAGCACTTGCCCGTTCACGCCGATGATCGGATAAATCATCCGCCCGCGGTACGCGTCATAAACCGAATTCTTCTGCTCGTTGTGGACCAAAAGCCCCGCGTCAAGAAGCTCTTTTTTGGTAAACCCATCCTTGGTGAGCCGATTGAAAAGCCCGTCCCAACTTTCGGGCGCATAGCCGAGGCCGAACCGTTTGACGATCTCGGGCGTCAGACCGCGCTTTTGCGCATACTCCCTTCCGGGCTTTCCCAGCTCGGGATCGGTGAAGCATTCGAAGTAATACCGTGCCGCCGCGCGCGTCGCCTCATAGAGGCGGTTCTTGTGCTGCCGCGCGAGCTTAAGCGCCTGATCGTTCACGTTTTCGGGCATCTCCATGCCGACGCGATCGGCAAGATAGCGAATCGCTTCCGGATACGTGAGCCGTTCCATGTCCATCACGAACTGGACGACCGTGCCCCCCGCATGACAGCCGAAGCAGTAAAACAGCTGCTTGTCCGGCGAAACGGAAAAGGAGGGCGTCTTCTCGCCGTGAAGCGGACAGCAGGCCCAAAGCTTTCTCCCCTTGGGCTTCAGATCCACATATGATGAGATCACCGAGACGATCTCGTTTTTGGCAAACAGCTCATCGAGCCATGCAGAAGGAAACGCCATACTTGCCTTTCAAAGATTCAGATGCCTTCCCAACCGGAAGGAACAAAGATTCGCTCGTAATCGCGGATCGCATAGGTATCGGTCATGCCGGACAGAAAATCCGCAACGGCGCGATCCTTTCCGTCCTCCTCTAAAATGGTGCGGTAATCGGACGGCATCTGATCCGGATGATCGAAATAAAATTCATAGAGCCGTTTGATCAAAGCCTTTGCCTTAACCTCCTCGCCTTTTGCGGCGGGGTTTAAGTACACATGCTCGAACATGAACGCGCGCAGTACATCAAACTCTTCGGCAAACTCGTCGGAAAAGCGAATGATCGGGCTTCCCATACTGTTTTCCACAAGATTCAGGATCAGGTTGTTGATCCGTTTGCCGTGCGTATCGCCGAACAGCCGTTTGCAGGAAGACGGAATCATCTCCTCCTTCAAAACCCCTGCGCGGATCGAATCATCGATGTCGTGATTCAGATAGGCGATCCGGTCGGCGTACGAAACGACCTTTCCCTCCACGGTCGACGGATGGCCGCTGCGCTTATGGTTCACGATCCCGTCGCGCACCTCCCATGTCAGGTTCAGACCCTGCCCGTCGTTTTCAAGCCGCTCCACGACGCGGAGCGACTGCACGTTGTGCTCAAAGCCGCCGGGAACAAGCGCGTTTAACACATCCTCTCCCGCGTGGCCGAACGGGGTATGCCCGAGATCATGCCCGAGCGCAATCGCTTCGGTCAGGTCCTCGTTGAGATTCAGCGCGCGGGAAATCGTCCGCGCGATCTGCGCCACCTCGAGCGTGTGCGTCAGCCGTGTGCGGTAATGATCGCCGGTCGGCGAAAGGAACACCTGCGTCTTATGCTTCATGCGGCGGAAGGATTTGCAATGCAGTATGCGGTCGCGGTCCCGGATGAAATCCGTGCGCACCGGGCAAGGCGGAATCGGCGTTTCACGCCCGCGTGAATCGACAGCACACATCGCATACGGCGACAACGTTTGCTTTTCCCATTCCTCGCGCTGCCTGCGAAGCGAACCGTCCTGAATCATGCGCTCTCCCCCCTTTGGCAAAAACCCGAATGACCGTAGTTTTATCTTCACCGTTTCTTCCGAAAATCCTTTTTTCGCCGAAAAAACTGCGACTCGAAAAAAGGACGCAGATCCGTTCGAATCCGCGTCCCAGAGCCGTTCCCATTCGTTATTTTTTCAGCACCCGCATCGCGTTCAGCACCGCAAGCAGCATCACGCCGACATCGCCGATCACCGCGATCCACATGCCCGCAATCCCGAGCACGCCGAGCACCATGAACAGCACCTTCACCAAAAGGGCAAATACGATGTTCTGGATCACGATCGAACGCGTCGCTTTCGCAAGATCGATCGCTTCGATGATCTTCTTCGGCTCATCGGTCATCAGAACGACGTCCGCCGCCTCGATTGCGGCGTCCGACCCGAGCGCGCCCATCGCAACTCCGATATCCGCCCGCGCAAGCACCGGCGCGTCGTTGATTCCGTCGCCGACGAAAACGACCGTTCCGTTCGCGCCGGCAAGCACGCTTTCGATCTTCTCCACCTTATCGGCCGGCAGCAGATCGGCATGGTATTCATCGAGCGCAAGCGCGTCGGCAATCGGTTTTGTGCCGTGCTCGCCGTCCCCGGTCAGCAGAACGGTCCGGATGCCGCGGAATTTGAGCGCAGCAATTGTTTTTGCGCTGTCCTGCTTCAAGGCGTCCGCAATCAGGATGCAGCCGAGGTAGTCCCGATCGCGATAGACGTACACCTTCGTACCCTCCTCGTCGACCGGCACAAAGATCGCTTCATAGACGCGGAGCAGCTTTTCGTTCCCGACCAGAACCGTTTCCCCGCCGATCTCGGCGCGAATGCCGTGACCGGAAATCTCCTCGTAATGATCGCATTCGGGAAGCGTCAAATCCCCGGTCTTCGCCAGAATCGACTTTGCGATCGGATGGTTCGAATACCGCTCGGCGGCCGCCGCAATGCGCAAAACTTCGGATGCTTCGATGCCGTCTGCAGGGATGACCTTCTGAACGGAGAATTCCCCGTGCGTGAGCGTGCCGGTCTTATCGAAGACAACCGCCGAAACCTTCGTCAGCGCTTCGAGATAGTTGCTGCCCTTGATCAGGATACCGTGCTTGGAAGCCGCGCCGAGCCCGCCGAAGAACGTCAGCGGAATCGAAATAACCAGCGCGCACGGGCACGAGACGACCAGGAAGACGAAGCTCCTGCGGATCCATTCGACCCAGTTCCCCGTGATCAGCGACGGAACAACAGCCACGAGTACCGCAAGTCCGACGACGATCGGTGTATAGACCTTCGCAAACCGCGAGATGAACCGCTCGGACTGCGCTTTGCGCCCCTGCGCGTTCTCGACAAGCTCGAGGATCTTCGAAGCGGTTGATTCGTCGAAATCCTTGGTCGTTTGAATCGTCAGAACGCCGGAAACGTTGATGCAGCCGGAAAGCACCGTATCGCCCGGGTGCGCGGCGCGCGGCACGGATTCCCCGGTCAGCGCCGAAGTATCGAGCGCGGAATCCCCTTCGAGCACAACGCCGTCCAGCGGGATGCGTTCGCCCGGCTTCACCAGAATTCTGGATCCGACCGGAACGTGCTCGGGATGTTCAACGACCCATGCGCCGTCGCGTTCGACGGTCGCGCTGTCGGGCCGGATATCCATGAGGTCCTCAATCGAATCGCGCGAGCGATCCACCGCATAGTCCTCCAAGAGCTCGCCGAGCTGATACAGCAGCATAACCGCGACGGCCTCCGGGAATTCTCCGATGCAAAACGCGCCGATGCTCGAAAGCGACATCAAAAACGATTCGCCGAAAATGTGCCCGCGAAACAGCCCCTTGACTGCGCCGAATACAACGTCGTATCCGATGACAAGGTAGCCCGCCAAAAAGACCGGAAGCTGAATGTACCACGCAACGTGAAACACAAGCCGCAGCACGAGCCCGATCACAAACAGCCCCGCCGCGATCGCGAGCCGCAGGATCATCCGTTTGCGTTCGCCTTCCTCGCTGCCGCCATGATCATGCCCGCAGCCGCAT
>ONLX01000014.1 GCA_900318765.1 uncultured Eubacteriales bacterium | reverse complement strand
TGTGCTTGCCGGAATGGGGATCGATTGCAGCAAAAAGCGGGCGCGGCAGATGACACGGCGCGATTACGACGCGTTTGATTTGCTCGTAGCCATGGACCGAACCAATCTTCACAACATGCTTCGTATCCTCGGCGGCGATCCCGAAGGGAAGATCCGGCTGCTGCTCGGCAGCGAAGAGGTGGCCGATCCCTGGTATACCGGCGATTTTTCGGCGGCGGAGCGCGATATCGTACGCGGCTGCCGAAGCCTGCTCGAAACGCTGCTTTTGCCGTAAACGCTTCCGGATCGGGCCGGCCTTTTTCTGCGGTGTGCGCTTTTTCGCGCAGTCCGAGGGCTTGATCATCCGATTTATCGGACTTTGGGAATCGGCCCGTCTTTTCCACATCATCCACAAAGTTATCCACATTCTGAACCGAATTTATGTAGAATTTGTGAATTTTCGGGATCAAATCGCGTGGATAACTTCCGACCTTTCCACCGAAAACGGTGGATAGTCCGGTGGATCCTTTGACCGTCGCCTTCTAAGCGGACCCGATGCGGCCGCTCGGTTTTTCGTGTGCGCGGTCGTCGCCGTTCGTTTGCAGAGATGTCATAAAGATGTTGCATTTTCAACCTTGCGCGAAGGGTGTTTTTCCGCTATAATAAAAGAAACAGGAAGGTGCGTGCCATAGCCGCGCCACAAAAGAAGTCCCCCGAATTGAATAGGAACTTTTGAGGGAAACATGGAAAGCGAACGGATTCGAAAGATTGTTGCCGAGCGCATGACGGCGTATCGGAAGCAAGCCAATCTGACACAGGCGGAGCTCGCCGAAAAAATCAATTACTCCGATAAATCGGTATCCAAATGGGAGCGCGGCGACGGGCTCCCGGATTTGCTTGTCCTTTGTCAGCTCGCCGAGCTGTATGAGGTTCCCGTCGATGAGTTTCTGCACGAAGGGTCGCTGAAACGGCCCGCATCCGTTCGGAGAAAGCGGCATTGGCTGATCTCGCTGCTGTCCATCGGGATCGTCTATCTGATCGCGGTGCTTGTGTTCTATCTTCTGACGTTGTTCAACGTTCCGTATGCGTGGATCAGCTTTGTCTGCGCAGTGCCCGTTTCCATGATCGTGGCCGTCGTTTTTGCGCATATCTGGGGCGGATTACCGCTACAGTGCCTTTCGGTCAGCGGACTGGTCTGGTCGCTTGCCGCGATGCTGTATCTATTCATTCGCCTGTTTGCCAAACCGGTGGACGGGAACTACCTCGTGTTTGCGGTCGCGGGAGGCATGCAGGTTCTTGTGCTGCTCTGGTACCTGCTGCAGTACAATCGGAAAAAAAGCAACGGGAAAGGAAAGTGAGTTTTATGTTCTGTCCAAATTGCGGAACGCATCTGCCCGAGGAGGGAGCGCGGTTCTGCCCGAACTGCGGAAGTCAAGTCGATTTCTTCCCGGCGCAAACATTCGTCGCCGTCGAAGCACCGGTCGAACGGCCCTTGGAAGCGGAGGAGCTTCCGGCTCGGGCGGAGGAGCCCGTGATTGCCGCTGTGGAGGCGGAGGAGCCTGCGGTTGAAGAAGCGCCGGCCAAAGAGCAGGTCCTTCAAAACGATTCTTCCGAGGAGCCCGCTTGTGAAGAAGCGCCCTCGGACCCCATTGAACCCGAGGCCGCGCCGCAAAGAGCGCCGGTGGCTTTCTCGGAGGCGCCGAAGGGACTGCACGGAACGGCGATGACGGCGCTTGTGATGCTTGCGCTTGCGGTACTGTCGGCCGGGCTGCTGTTGATTTCGGTCACGCTTCGGCTGGATCCGATGTTCCTCGGAATCTTTTCGTTTACGCTGATCCTGTTTTCCGAGCTGGCGTTCGGCATCGGCATAGCGGCGTTCATCGTCGGCCTTGTGAAGAAACGGACCGGGACCTGGATCCTGGGCCTGATGAGCATGCTGCTCGGTCTCGGCGGGACGGTGCTCGGCACGATCTATGTGCTGGTCACGGCGACCGTGTATCTGAATATCTATTGAACCGTCATGCGCGTTTCCCGGTCGGAGGCGCGTTTTTTGCACAAAAAAAGTGATTTTATACAATACTTTTTCTTGCGGCCGATGCGGAAGCATGTTATAATAATACTATCTTTTTTAAGGAGAGCCGAGCATGATCGAGTACCGGTATGATACGCAGCTTTTGATCGACGGACACGACCTGGATGAGGACGCGATCAACGATTACATCACCGAGCATTTTGTCGGTGACAGTTTGCTTGCGGTCGGCTTCTCGGAAATGATTAAGATTCACTACCATACCAATGAGCCGTGGAAGGTGCTGGAATACTGCGCTTCCCTCGGCGAAATCTATGATATCGTGGTGGAAGATATGGATCGGCAGGCGCGCGGCTTGAAAGGCTGAGCGCCTTTCTTATTGCCCGAATCGGGCTCGAAAAATCAGTAATTTCGGCAATTTTTACCGAAATCATAC
>ONLX01000134.1 GCA_900318765.1 uncultured Eubacteriales bacterium | reverse complement strand
TTTGTAAAAGAATATATTCTCTATTGACAAACCCGGTCGAATCGGGTATAAAAGGAATACGGTAAACAGGAAAGGAACAGAACGATGAACGACGGTTTGATCGCGGACAATCTTAGCGTAAAGGGCTCCGGGCTGCAGTTTTGCGGGCAGGATGTTGCCGCGCTGGCCAAGGAATACGGCACGCCGCTCTACCTGATGGATGAGGACTGCATCCGCGCGCGCTGCCGCACCTATCGGGAGGCGGTCAAACGCGCATTCGGCGAACGCGGGCGGGTGCTGTACGCATCGAAAGCAGCGGCCTTTTTGCACATGTTCCGGATCATGCAGGAGGAAGGGCTCAGCGTGGACGTCGTTTCCTGCGGCGAGCTCTATACCGCTTATAAGGCGGGCTTTCCGATGGAGAACGTCTGGTTCCATTCGAGCAACAAAACCGATGCGGATATCGCGTTTGGGATGGATCTCGGCGTCGGGTGCTTCATCGTTGACAACACGGATGAGCTCGAATCGATCGACCGCATTGCGGCGGAAAGACAGTTCCGGCAGGACATTCTGCTTCGGATCACGCCCGGCATCGATCCGCACACGTTTGACGCTGTCGCAACCGGGAAAGTCGATTCCAAGTTCGGATTCGGCATCGAGACCGGCGCGGCCGAAGCGGTTACGGCGCGCGCTTTGGAGCTGCCGCACGTGCGGCTCGTCGGGTTCCACTGCCACGTCGGCTCACAGGTGTTTGATTCGGACGTGTTCCTGCGCTCGGCGGACATTCTGTTTTCGTACATGGACCGCATTCGCGCGGTCTACGGCTACGTTGCCGACCGACTGGATCTCGGTGGCGGGTACGGCGTGCGATACGTTGTGAGCGATCCTGCGCTCGATCTTGCTGCGAACATTGCCGAGGTCGGCGCACGCGTGAAGGCGCTTTGCGAGCGGTATGCGTATCCGCAGCCGGAGATCTCATTTGAACCGGGACGCAGCATCGTTGCCGACGCGGGGCTGACGGTCTACACCGTCGGCACCGTCAAGCGGATTCCGGACGTCGTCAATTACGTCTCGGTGGACGGCGGCATGACGGACAACATCCGTTACGCGCTCTACGGCGCGTCGTACACGGTTCTCCCCGCCTCGCGCATGGACGAACCGGCCGAGATGAACTGCACCGTCGTCGGGCGTTGCTGCGAGAGCGGCGATATCATCCAGCCGAACGTACTGCTTCCGGAATCGACCCGACGCGGCGACCTCCTCGCAGTCTGTACAACCGGAGCGTACCATTACTCGATGGCGTCGAACTACAACCGTCTCCCCCGTCCGCCGATCGTCATGCTGCGCGGCGGCACGTCAACTGTCGCGGTACGACGCGAAACGTTGGACGATCTGCTTCGATGCGATGCATAAACGAAAAACGTGACCGAAACCGGTCACGTTCCTTTTTTCTCAAGGGTTTACAGGCTGTTCAGCTCCGAAATCACCTCTTCAAAGGTGCCGGAATCGATGCCCTCGTATATGATTGCGCCGAAGACAGCAGCAACGGCGATCGCATAGATCACCCAAACCACGGTCATCACGATGGAAACGACCAGACCGATCGTTGCCAAAATACCGGCCGTCTTGAGCTTGCCGCCGATCGCGCCGAGTGCCTTTGCCTTCTTCACTTTGCTCTTTGCGATCGCGCTGAAGATAATGCCGGGAACGCCGCTTTCGCACAGCGCAAGGCCGATAATGCTGAGCACCAACGCGGTCTTGCATGCGCTCTCCTGCTCGGGCGTATTCACAGCGGTCGCAACAACGGGCGTGCTCTCATAGGTCACGGTCTCTTCCACCGCAGCCACTGCCTCGGGGACTTCAACGGGCGCGCCGCAGTTTTCACAGAACTTTGCGCTTTCCGCCAGTTCACTGCCGCAATTCTTGCAAGTAGCCATATTCATTTCTCCTTTGTATCCATTTCTTCAAAGCGGAACATTCCGCTTTGAAAACAGTATAGCACATTCCGGCACAATCTGCAAGAGAAAACAGCCGATCATAATGATCGGCTGCACAGCGTATCAAAAAACCTTTTGAGACGCTGTGCAGACTGCCAAGAAGGGCGTTCAGAAACCGGTTTCTCCGACCCGAAGCTGTACAAGCGTACCGCGAGAGGGAGGAAAAC
>ONLX01000027.1 GCA_900318765.1 uncultured Eubacteriales bacterium | reverse complement strand
TCAGAATGGGACGTTTTTTCTGACGTTCCGCGTTTTGCCGGTCCAAGGCGCAACCGTTGATAACAAGAAACGCCTGAAAATGTTATGGTTTGTTGGTGGACAATGCTTGCATGGAATCCTATAATCATGTTAAAATCAGTTGCAAAGGTGTGATGTGTATGAGAAAGTCCTATTTGGATAACATTCGTTGGATCACGGTCGTGCTTGTCGTTCTGTACCACGTTCTGTATATGTACAACGGCGTCGGGGTTGCCGGCGGGTTCGGAAAGATCACAACCCTCGAAACGCAATATTACGACGTGTTTCTGTACGCGGTCTACCCATGGTTTATGTTGCTGCTGTTCCTCGTTTCGGGCATGTGCGCGCGGTTCTACCTCGAACGGCATACCGGCGGGGAATTTATCCGCACGCGTACGCGGAAGCTGCTTGTCCCTTCAACGATCGGGCTGTTCGTGTTCCAATTTCTGCAGGGGTATGTGAACATGGCGCTCAGCGGCGCTTTCGAGTCTTCCGAGATTCCCGGCTTTGTGCTGTATCCGATCATGGTGCTCTCCGGCGTCGGCGTGCTCTGGTACATCCAGCTTCTGTGGGTCTTCTCGCTGCTGCTGGTGCTGCTTCGCAAAATCGAGAAGGATCGGCTTTGGCGGCTCGGAGGCAAGTCGAACGAGATCGCGCTCGTGCTGTTTGGCGTGCTGATCTGGGGCGCAGCGCAGATCCTGAATACGCCGGTCGTGATCGTATATCGGTTCGGGTTCTACGGCGTAGCGTTCCTGCTCGGATACTACGTATTCTCGCACGATGAAGTCATCGATCGCCTGAAAAAGTGGTGGATCCCGCTTACGGTCATTGCCGTGGGGCTGGGCGTTGCCTTCTGCATTGTGTATTTCGGCGGCAACTATGCCGATGCGCCGATCAACCGCTCTCCGCTCTTTACGTCATTTGCGTGGTTTATGAGCCTGGCGATCCTCGGCGTCATGGCAAAGTACGGCAACGGTTCGAACGCGTTCACGCAATGGATGAGCAAACGCAGCTTCGGACTGTACGTGTTCCATTATCTTGGCATCTCCCTCGTTGCGCTGCTGCTCGCAAAGCCCGGTCTTCTGCCCGCGCCGCTCACATACCTGATCAGTCTGATCGCCGGCTTTGCGGCAGGCTACCTGTTGTATGAAGGAATTTCCCGAATCCCCTTCTTCCGTTGGGCGATTCTCGGCATCAAAAAGGAGAAGAAACCACATGTTCAAGGACAATCTGATTCAGCTGCGTAAGTATCATCAGCTTACGCAGGAGGACGTTGCGGAGAAGGTCGGCGTCTCGCGGCAGGCAGTCGCAAAATGGGAGGCCGGCGAAACGGTTCCGGACCTCGAAAAATGCAGGATGCTTGCGGAATTGTTCGATGTGACGCTCGACGATTTGGCCAACCATGAGCCGGACAGCCTTACCGGGCTCGGAATTCCCTCCCAGGGGAAGCACATGTTCGGGATTGTCACGGTCGGCGAAAAGGGGCAGATCGTGATTCCATCCAAAGCGCGGAAGACCTTTTCGATCGCGCCGGGCGATCAGCTTGTTGTCCTCGGCGATGAGCAGCAGGGGCTCGCGCTGCTGAAAGCTGACAATTTTATCAAGTTCGCGGAGCTGATCCGTCGTCGAATCGATGAGGGAAGCGGTAAATTTTTCCCGTCCGATCGCACCAGACCCTGATATCGGAAGCAAATGCGTCTTCCGTGCTTTCTACGCGTATGGTTTCCCCGACAGGCTTATCCCGTAGATAATCCGCGACCTTCACAATCGGTCCCGGGGATTTCAGTCCCTTGGCATCAATCAGAACGATGTTTTCGGCTGTACCTTTGACCGAAGATGGCTGTTTATCCGATTTCGCATCAAACGTTTTGGCTTCTTCCGCCGCACGATCCCGTCCGGCAAGGAGCTTTCGATATGCGTTGTAGCCTCCGTCCAACGTATATGTATCATATCCTCGATCTGCAAGTATCTCTGCAACCTGCTCACTCCAGTCTCCCACGCGGCAGAACACGACAACCGGTTTGTTCTTCGGAACAGTATCCAGCTTGCCGAAGCCCCCGGAAAAGGGAAGATTGATCGCGCCGTCGATGCCGCTTGCCAGTACCTCATCCGGCTCCCGGAGGTCCAGAAGCGTTAATCCGATTATTGAGGCACTAAACGGATGGATGAAGGAAGAACTGTATATGGATTTCGATCTGGCACACTGCGACGATGTCCCGAAGCTACTGGACGATTACGTCCGTTATTTCAACGAGCAGCGGCTCGCCGCTGCTCTGGACTACAAAAGCCCGATCCAGTACCGTACCGAATCGGGCTTCTGA
>ONLX01000056.1 GCA_900318765.1 uncultured Eubacteriales bacterium | reverse complement strand
CGTGAGCAGTGGAACGACGGCGCGAATACGCTCTGCGTTGCGCCCGGAGAGGTCATTACGTATATGCGAAACTACGTGACCAATCGGATTCTGCGGGACAACGGGATTATCGTCCATGAAGTTCCGTCTGCGGAGCTTTCCAGGGGGCGCGGCGGTCCGCGCTGCATGAGCATGCCGTTCGTCCGCGAATCGCTGTAAACCATCGGCATCACAGATCTGGATTGTTTCACGGGAAACATTCGTCAAGGCACGGAAAATGTTTCCCGTGAAACATTGTTTTTTTCAGAGCAACATGGTACAATGGGTTCCGAAATCAGAAAGGAATTCGGTATGACAAGAATCATTGCCATTACAAATCAAAAAGGCGGCGTCGGAAAAACGACGACGGCAATCAACTTAAGCGCTGCGATTGCGAAAAAGGGGCAGAGGGTTCTGCTTGTTGACCTCGATTCACAGGGAAACGCGACCAGCGGACTCGGCATTGCGCGAAAGAAGGAGATGCTTTCGAGCTATGATGTGCTGATGAAGGATGCATCGCTGACGGAGGCTGTCGTTCCGACCCGGATCGATTCGCTGCTTGTGCTGCCGTCGAATCTGAAATTGGCCGGCGCGGAGGTTGAGCTTGTGGAGGAAGAGGAGCGCGAATACCGGTTAAAGAATGTTCTGAAAGGCGCGGTCGACGGATACGATTTTGTGTTGATCGACTGTCCGCCGTCGCTCGGACTTTTGACGTTGAATGCGTTGACGGCCTCGGATGCGATTCTGGTTCCGATTCAATGCGAGTATTTTGCGCTGGAGGGGCTCTCGCAGCTGATGAACACGGTCAAGCTCGTTCGCCGCACACTGAATCCGCGGCTCGATATTCAAGGCGTTGTTCTTACAATGTTTTCCGGACGGATGAATCTGTGCGTGCAGGTGGTTGAGGAGGTCAAACATTATTTCAAGCATAAGGTCTACGATACGATCATTCCGCGTTCGATCCGTATGAGCGAAGCGCCGAGTCACGGACTTCCGATTTGCCTGTATGATCCGCGCAATATCGGAACGAAGGCATACGATGCGTTGGCGGATGAATTTTTGAAACGGGAGGGCAAATAAATGGCGGTCAAAAAGGGACTCGGCAGAGGGCTGGATGCGCTTTTGGACGAACTCGACCTTGAAGAGAAGGAGAACGGGCAGATCGAGCAGGTCAGTTTGTACGATATCGATACCAATCCGGATCAGCCGCGCAAGACGTTCGATGAAGAAA
This sequence comes from uncultured Eubacteriales bacterium, assembly GCA_900318765.1. Classification (GTDB taxonomy): domain Bacteria; phylum Bacillota; class Clostridia; order Christensenellales; family CAG-138; genus UBA3792. The sequence continues at coordinate 1,911 of ONLX01000056.1, read as the reverse complement.
AGCTCAAAGAGCTTGCAGCGTCGCTCAAACGTCACGGCGTCGTGCAGCCGCTCATCGTCAAGCGGAACGGTCTTCGTTATACGATTATTGCGGGCGAACGCCGCTTCCGCGCGGCACGGCTCGCAGGGCTCACAACGGTTCCGGTGCTCGTTTCGGACATGGACGAGAACGCAATCATGGAGGTTGCGCTCGTTGAAAATATTCAGAGGGAGAACCTGAATCCGATCGAAGAAGCTGCAGCGATTCGTCTTTTGATGGAGCAGCACGATCTGACACAGGAGGAGGTTTCCGCACGGATCGGAAAGAGCCGTCCGGCGATCGCAAATGCTTTGCGGCTGCTCTCGCTCGAAAAACCGGTTGCGGAATTGATTAAGAGCGGCAAACTTTCTGCGGGACACGGCAAGATGCTTGCCGGGGTCGGGGATAAGGAACAGCAGATTGCGCTTGCAAATAAGACGATCGAAAAGGATTGGTCGGTGCGGCGGCTCGAAGACGAGCTGCGGTTCGCTTCGTGGGAAAAGAAACCGAAAGTGAAGCAGGAGTACAGTCCGGAGTTCCGCGCTGCGCTGCGTGCCATGCGAAACCGGTTGAAAACAAAAATCTCCGTGGAAGGCACGGAGGAAAAGGGAAAGCTGATTATTTCCTATTATAATAAGGATGATCTTGATACGATTTATCGCGCGATCATGGGCGACGAAGAAGCATAATGCATAAGAAAAACGGCTTGCTGAGAAACAGCAAGCCGTTTTTGCTTTTTCAATAGAACGTTGCAACGGGTTGATCGGGCTTTTCTGCCTTTTCGACCTTTTTTACCGTCAGGATCGGACCCTTCTTTCCGTACAGGTTGGAAAACTTGATCGAGATCGGACCCTCAACAATCGCCCAGCTCTGATGCGGGATCGACTTTGCCATCGGATATTTGCAAACGAGCGGGCAATACCGGATATCCGCTTCGCAGCAGGTCATGATATGTCGCCCGCCGAGGAACGTGTCATTCGGAATGCGGCTATTGTTGCCGACGAGCGCTTTGAAGCGAACCGTCTTTCCGTTGTATTTTTCCGTTTCTTCGCAGAGATCGCGATAGAACAGCGCGTAATCCTCATCCTTGATTTCAACGATCGGCGCATTCAGGTCAAACGGAAGCGGGTCTTCAATATCATCCTCCTCGCTGGTGCCGTCGGTCAGATCATACACGATCTGCGCGCTGCGGGAGATGCCGCGAACGAGCTTGTGCAGATCCATCCGCTCATCGCTCGGTTCAACGCGATTGAACACGACAAGTTCCGCCGTCGTCAGCTTATCGACTACGAGCTGCCGCATATTCGCATTGTAGGAGGCGATCGTACTTGCGTCGATCAGCATCGTTTCCTGCGCAATTCCCCAGTTCTCGGGCAGTCGATCGAACAGATCGTTCATCTGCCACATGCCGTTGTATTCGATGATGATGCGCGTGGCGGACGCTTTTCTCTGCCAAAGCGACAACTTGTCCGGCGTCAGATCGGAAACGGAATCAACCGTTTGAATCGTAACGTTATTGATCGAAAAACGATCGGGGAGCAGCTCTTCTTCGCCTTCCTCACAGAGCAGCAGCAGCGTGCGTTGCCCTTCGTTGAACTGCGGGTCCTCCAGCATGGACTGAATAAACGTCGTTTTCCCGGCGTCCAAAAAGCCCGTGAACAGAAAAATCGGGAGCATCATGGCGCGTTACTCCGAAAAGAGCGTTTTCAGCGCGCTTTCGTTCAGCTTGGAACCGATCACGCAAAGTCTGCCGATCACGCCTGCCGTTCCGCGGCGCACTTCGATCTCGCCGGGTACGTGGTCGAAATGGATCCATTCGCCCTCCGTCGCCGGAACAACGCCCTTTGCGCGAAGAACGGTCCCGTAGGTCGCTTCGTCGTCCAGCTTCGCGAT
>ONLX01000087.1 GCA_900318765.1 uncultured Eubacteriales bacterium | reverse complement strand
TGGCTCCATTCGAGGCGTAGCGCAGTTTGGTAGCGCGTTTGGTTCGGGACCAAAAGGCCGCTGGTTCAAATCCAGTCGCCTCGACCAAGAACAGGCATCTGCTTCAAACAGCAGATGCCTGTTTATTTCTTATCCGGAGGATATCCTATGAAATCCTATACGCGGTGGATTACGGCGACGGCGGTTGGGATCGCGCTCTTTACCGTTTTTTCGTTGGTTCTTCGAATCCCGGTCTTTGCCTCCGGGCACTTCTACATCTGTCTCGGCTATATCGTTATGGGAATCTTCTGTTATTATTACGGAATCCTTTCGGGAACGTTGATCGGCGTGCTCGGCATTCTGTTCTATTGTCTGATTACCAGCTCCCTCGGCGGCATGGTCGGATGGATGCTCGGAAACGCCGTGATTGGTGTATGCGTTGGACTGGTCGGGTCCAAAACCCGCGAAATGAAAAATGAACTCTTGCATCAAGCGCTTTTGATCGGCGTCGGGATTCTATCCACCGCGCTTGGAATGCTTCTTGTAAAATCCGTTTACGAGAGTCTTCTCTCGGGTCTGCCCTTCTCCGTTCGTTTCGTTGCGAACATGACCGGATTCATCACGGATGCGATCGTTCTCTCCGTCAGTTTTCCGTTTGCGTTCAGTTTGCGTAAAGCTCTTCCGAAATGGTTTACCGCGCCCGCATTCAAATTCTGACGCTGTTCCGACAAGAAAGTGCGTGACAAATGGTTCTGACTATTGTATGATATGGATAACATCCGCGGAAAGGAGTATTTTGTATGGAGATGAATGCAATCGCAATCTGGATCAACAATACGTTTGCCGGATTCGATCAATGGATGGCCGTATGGGTGCACAACCTCTACAACTTCGCCGGAGGCTTTTTTACGCCGTTCTTTGAAGGCGTATCTTTCATCGGGCATGACGGCATCCCGTTAATCATCATCGGCGTTGTTCTGACCTTCTTCAAAAAGACACGGAAGTACGGAACCGCTATGCTGCTCGGTCTTGGGATCGGGGCGCTGATTACGAATCTCGGTTTGAAAATTTTTGTTGCCCGTCCCCGTCCCTATTCGGAGGAAACGAAGAATTTCTTTCAAACAGATTTGTATCAGAAGCTGTGGATGACCGTGGGGCAGAACATGGAAAAGGATAAGAGCTTCCCATCCGGACACACCACCGCGGCATTTGCCAGCATGGTAGCGATCTTTCTCACCGGGAACAAAAAGGTCAGTTGGATTGTTCTGCTATTTGCCGTTCTGATGGCCATCGCTCGGATTTACCTGGTCGTGCACTTCGCTTCCGATGTGCTTGCCGGCATGCTGGTCGGAATTCTCGGAGGCGTCCTCGGCGCATTCCTTGCGAAAAAAATCCCCGCGCAGTACTATGCGTTCGAATGGCCGTTTTTCCGAAAGAAAGCTTCCGCATAAACCGGCTGTTTATTATTCAGAAAGAAAAAAATTAAGAGTGCCTTTCCGATCGGAAAAGCACTCTTTTGATGTCTAAAAGATCAGTCCTCGCGCTCCGCTTTGAAGTTAGCGAACAAATCCGCCAGAGAAGTGGTGGTCTGCTGCACGGGCGGGAGTTCATAATCGCCATCCTCACTGCGGCGGCGGCGATCCGGGCGAGAGCTCTGGCGCTCGCTGTTCTCCTGCGAGCGGCGCTCCTGACGCTCCTGACGCTCCTTGTTCTGCTGCTCACGCTGCGCCTTGCGCTCCTGATAGAGACGCTCACGCTCTGCCTTTTCCGCTGCAAGCTGCTCTGCAATCTCGGGGTTCTCCTCGAGAATCGCTTCCTTGCGGCTCAGGCTGATGCGCTTTGCTTCCACGTTGACTTCAAGGACTTTGCAGCGAACGATATCGCCGACCTTCAGCTCATCTTCCACCTTCTCAACGCGCTTGACAGCAACCTGAGAGATGTGGATGAGGCCATCGATCGTCGGCTCCAGTGCGACGAACGCACCGAACGGAACGATACGGACAACCTTGCCCTCAACGATGGAACCGATCGGATACTTTTCAGCCGCCTTGGTCCAAGGCTTCGGCTGCAGCTGCTTATAGCCGAGAGAGACGCGCTCCTTCTCCTTATCGACGTTCAGAATCAGAACTTCGATTTCCTGACCGATGGACAATGCATCGGACGGATGCTTCACTCTGCCCCAAGCGCAGTCGGTAACATGAACGAGACCATCGATCCCGCCGATGTCCACAAACGCGCCGAAGTCCGTGATGCGGCGAACAACGCCCTTCACCTTCTCACCGACAACAAGAGCATCCCACTTGGCTGCCTTCTCGGCCGCTGCTTCATCCAGCAGCACCTGCTTTGCGGAAGCAACCATGCGCTTTCTCTGCTTGTCTACTTCGAGCACTTTGACTTTAAACGTCTTACCGACGTAGCCGTCAAGCTTCTCAACATATTTGGTCGAAATGTGCGAAGCGGGAACAAACGCGCGGACACCCTGAATATCGGTGACCAGACCGCCTTTGACGACTTCCTTGCCGACGGCCTCGAAGACCTTGCCGACAGATTCCTGCGAAAGCAGTTCATCCCACAGCTTCTTGCCTTCGACGTTCTTGCGAGAAAGCAGAACGTTGCCTTCCCCGTCGTTGACCTTCATGACCTCGACATCAATGCTGTCGCCCTCTTTGACCACATCCTCCGGACGTACTTCGGGATCGGTCGAAAACTCGGCCTTGGGGACTACGCCATCGGACTTGTAGCCGATGTTGACGAAAACTTCGCCATCAACGACTTGCAGCACCGTTCCGGTGATAAACTGGCCGGGACGAATACGCTTAACGGTCTTCTCAAAGGCTTGTTCAAAATTATCGGCGGCTTCTTCCGTTTCGGATTCTTCTGCAGCTTTTTCCGCAACAACGGGTTCTTCTGCAACAGCTTCCTCCGCTTTTTCCGCTTCGACAGCAACGGTCTCTGCCACGGTCTCAACCGCGACGGGTTCAGTGGTTTCGGCGACAACCTCAGCGGGAGCTTCCGCTTCGATGGTTTCAATCGTCTTCTCGAGTTCGCTCATTC
>ONLX01000017.1 GCA_900318765.1 uncultured Eubacteriales bacterium | reverse complement strand
TTAAAAGCGGGCGGACTCATGCTGCTTTGCGCGCTCGGCAGCGTCGCGGCGTCGATTCTGACCGGATTTTTTGTGGCGCGGATCGCGGCCGGGCTTGCGATGCGGCTTCGGGAAGCGGTATATAACCGCGTCATGGCGTTTACGATGGAGGAGATCGGCGGGTTTTCGACCGCAAGCCTGATCACCCGCTCCACCAACGATATCACGCAGATTCAGATGGTCGTTGCGATCGGTCTGCAGGCGATGGTGAAGGCACCGATCATGGCGGTCTGGGCGATTTTGAAGATCGCGGGCAAGAGCTGGCAGTGGACGACGGTTACGGCCGTCGCGGTCGGCGTGCTGATGGTGCTGATCGTTGTGCTGTTTGTGCTTGTCGTCCCGCGGTTCACAAAGATTCAGAAGCTGACCGACCATCTCAACCTCGTCACGCGGGAGAACCTCAACGGCATCCGCGTCGTTCGCGCGTACAACGCGGAACAGTACCAGGAGGCAAAATTTGAGAAGGCAAACGTCGATCTGATGAAAACGCATCTGTTCACCGGCCGCGTGTTGGCGGTGATGTCGCCGATGATGACGCTGATCATGTCGGGGCTCACGCTTGCGATCTACTGGGTCGGGGTCTATATGATCGACGCGGCGCAAGGCATGGAGAAAATCAACCTGTTCTCGGATATGGTCGTCTTCTCCTCCTATGCGATGCAGGTCATCATGGCGTTCATGATGCTGACGATGACGATGATCGTGCTGCCGCGCGCGGCGGTTTCGGCCGGACGAATCAACGAAGTGCTGCGCACGAAGCCGCGCATTCAGGACGGCACCGTGACCGAACCGGACGCGTCACGCGCGGGCGAAATCGAGTTTCGCGACGTATCCTTCCGCTATCCGGACGCGGCGGACGATATCTTAAAGCACATCACGTTCTCCGCAAAGCGGGGTGAAACGGTGGCGTTTATCGGCGCGACGGGCAGCGGCAAGAGCACGCTCGTGAACCTGATTCCGCGCTTTTATGATGTCACGGGAGGCGAGCTCTTTGTGGACGGCGTGAACGTCAAGGACTATTCGCAAAAGGCGCTGCGCGACCGGATCGGTTACGTTCCGCAGCGGGCCGTGCTGTTCTCGGGAACGGTGCGGTCGAACGTTGCGTACGGCGACAACGGAAAGGCGTCGGCGGACGACGCGCTGATTAAGCAGGCGGTCGCCGTCGCGCAGGCGGAGGAGTTCGTTTCCAAGCTGGAAGGCACGTATGATGCGCCAATCGCGCAGGGCGGAACGAACGTTTCCGGCGGACAGAAGCAGCGGCTTTCGATCGCGCGCGCAATTGCGCGGCAGCCGGAGATCTACATCTTCGATGATTCGTTCTCCGCGCTCGACTATAAGACCGACCGGACGCTAAGGCATGCGCTGAAGGAGCAGACCGGCGGCGCAACGACGCTGATCGTGGCGCAGCGCATCGGAACGATCCTCGACGCGGATCGGATCATCGTGCTCGAGGACGGCGAGATCGCAGGCATCGGAACGCATAAGGAACTTTTGAACACCTGCCCCATTTACCGCGAGATTGCCGAATCGCAGCTGACAAAGGAGGAGATCGAACATGCCTGAGCAAAAAGAATACCGTGTCGGCGAGACCAAGTTCAACGCGCCGAGAAGAGGCCCCGGGCACGGCCCGAGAATGGGCGGCGGCGAAAAGGCGAAGGATTTCGGAAAGGCGATCCAAGACCTTGTGCAGTACAGCAAGCGCTACCTGGTGTTCATCGCGATCGCGCTGATTTTGGCGGCGGCAGGCACGATCCTGAATCTGATCGGGCCTTCGAAGCTTTCGGATATGACGAAGATCATCACCGACGGGCTGATGACCGGAATCGATCTCAATGCATTTATCCGGATCGCGGTCACGCTGGCCGTGCTGTACGGGCTCGGCGCGCTGTTCACGTTTGTGCAGGGCTGGATCATGACGACGATCACGCAGCGCATCGAAAAGGGCATGCGCGAGGATATTTCGCACAAAATCAACCGGATGCCCCTGAAGTATTTCGACAGCACCACGACCGGCGACGTGCTTTCCCGCGTGACGAACGACGTCGATACCGTCGGGCAGGCGTACCGGCAGAGCGTCAGCACGCTCGTGACCGCGGTCACGATGTTTTTCGGGTGTATCCTGATGATGTTTCGGACAAACTGGATTATGGCGGTGTCCGGCATGCTCTCGTCGGTGCTCGGATTTGTGCTGATGACGGTGATCGTTTCGCGCTCGCAGAAGTTCTTTGTGCGGCAGCAGAATCAGCTCGGCGCGCTGAACGGGCATATTGAGGAAACGTACGCGGGCCATACGGTGGTCAAGGCGTACAACGGCGAAGGCGCGGCCCAAAGCACGTTTTTGGAATTGAACAACGGGCTGTATGACAGCGCGTGGAAAAGCCAGTTCCTCTCCGGCATGATGGGCCCGCTGATGGGCTTTATCGGCAACTTCGGCTACGTGGTGGTCTGCGTGGTCGGCGCGGTGCTGACGCTGAGCGGCGTAATCGGCTTTGAGGTCATCGTCGCGTTCATGATCTATATCCGGCTGTTCACGAATCCCCTGTCGCAGATCGCGCAGGCGGCAACAAATCTGCAGTCCGCGGCAGCGGCGGGTGAGCGCGTCTTTGCGTTCCTCAGCGAGCCGGAGATGTCCGATGAAAGCGGCAAAACGGCGCAGCTTGCGACCGCGAAAGGCAACGTTGTGTTCGATCACGTGCGGTTCGGCTACGACCCCGAGAAGGTCATCATCCATGATTTCTCCGCCGAGGCGAAGGCAGGGCAGAAGATTGCCATCGTCGGGCCGACCGGCGCGGGCAAGACCACGATGGTCAACCTGTTGATGCGGTTCTATGAAACCAATTCCGGCACGATCCGCATCGACGGCGTCCCGGTCGACGAGCTGACGCGGACGAACGTGCATGCGCTGTTCTGCATGGTGTTGCAGGATACGTGGCTGTTCGAAGGCACGGTGCGCGAGAACATTGTCTACGCGAAACAGGGCGTCAGCGACGCGGACGTCGTGCGGGCGTGCAAGGCGGTCGGGCTGCACAGCTTCATCAAGACGCTGCCGCATGGCTACGACACGGTGCTGGACGACAACACGAACCTTTCGGCAGGGCAGCGGCAGCTCGTTACGATTGCGCGCGCGATGATCGAAAACGCGCCGATGCTGATTTTGGACGAGGCGACAAGCTCCGTCGACACGCGCACCGAGATGGTAATCCAGAAGGCGATGGATACGCTGATGCAGGGACGGACGTCGTTCGTGATCGCGCACCGGCTGTCTACGATCCGCAATGCCGATCTGATTCTCGTGATGAAGGACGGCGACGTGATCGAAAGCGGCACGCACGAAACGCTGATGGCCGAAAACGGCTTCTACGCCGAGCTTTACAACAGTCAGTTTGAAACGGCGGCATAAGCCCGCCAAAAGGAGGTTCCTTTGGTCCATACGCAGGAAACGATTCATGCCGTCGTCGAAGCGCAGCGCGCGTTCTTTCGAACCGGCGCGACGCTGGACGTGAACGAACGCATCGCGCAGCTCAAAAAGCTGAAGCAGGCGGTTCAAACGCACCAATCGATGCTGGAGGAGGCGCTCTATGAGGATCTTGGCCGCAGCGCGACCGAGGCGTACCTGTGCGATCTCGGACCGGTCATCGTGGAGATCAATGAGATTCTGCACGGGCTCAGACGGTGGGCGCGACCGGAGCGCAAATACAGCGGGCTTCTGTGCTTTCCGAGCCTCTGTACGACCGTTCATAAGATGCCGTACGGCGTAACGCTGATCATCAGTCCGTTCAATTTCCCGATTCTGCTGACGCTCGGCGTGCTCGCGGCGAGCATTTCGGGCGGGAATACCGCGGTTCTGAAAACGAGTTCGAAATCCAAGGCGTGTACCCGCGCGCTGAAAACGCTGATCGAGCAGACGTTCCCGCCGGAGTATGTCACGCTGATCGACGGCGGGCATGACACCGCGGATCTGTGCCTGAACGAGCGGTTCGATAAGATCTTTTATACCGGCTCGCCGGCCGTGGCAAAGCATGTGCTCGAGGCGGCGTCCGCGCATCTGACGCCGGTGGCGCTGGAGCTCGGCGGCGAGACGGGAAACTGGTGCATCATCCGTAAGGACGCCGACCTGGAGGACGCGGCGCGCAAGATCGCGTTTTTCAAGCTCTGCAACGCGGGGCAGATCTGCATCAACATCAATCAGATCGCCGTTGCTGAGGAGGTTGCGGACGCGTTTTTACGCGAATTACGGCAAGCGTTCATCCGGCAGATCGGCGAGCGCGCGGAGGAGAATCCCGAGTACCCGAAGCTGATCACGCCCGCCGCGTATGAAAAATGCGCGCTTCTTGCGGAGGAATACCGCGATCGCATCGTGTTCGGCGGGACCGGCGACCGCGAGACGGGCAAGTTTTC
>ONLX01000120.1 GCA_900318765.1 uncultured Eubacteriales bacterium | reverse complement strand
CTTTGCTAAGGGGCATTAGCACAGTTGGTAGCGCGCAACGTTCGCAATGTTGAGGTCAGGAGTTCGAATCTCCTATGCTCCACCAAATAAAAAACCGCGAGAATCTCGTGGTTTTTTTATTTTTCCCAGTAATTTAGGGCATTTTCGGGCTTTTGGTGCTTTTTGTTTTCGAATGCTAAGTTTCAAAAATGATAGGCTTTTTGCGAATTTAACATGCAAAATTACTACAAAAATTACTACAACTTTTTGCAGAATTTCAATCAACAGGCGAGTGTTTTATAAGAACATTATAATTCGTGCTTCAGAATGGAATGAATCAGAGATTTTGCGGCGACCGAGCCAAATGATAAACTGATGAGGATCAATGCACCGTAAATGATTTGTTGCATGCTCGGTCGCCTCCAATCAAACAAACAGGATCTTAGTTAGATTCCTCTAACTAAGATCAGTATACAAGGTATTTTTGGTTTTGTCAATCCTTTTTTTCCGGTTTTGCTGCAATACGAAGAAAATCGCCGGGCTGAGTAGAAGAGGAAACCGGTATCCATATCTTTTGGCGTACTTTGTTCGCGACCGAAACCGGGTTGCCCTCCTCGTTACGGATCCAATCGATCGTTATTTTTTCTGAGAGCGCAAATGGAGAGACCAGTTCGAGAGAATCTCCGACTTCGAATCGATTGCGTTGCTCGATGAGTGCTGTATTATCTTGTACGGATAAGATCACGCCGCAGAACCGATAGGTTTGCAGATAAGTTCCGCGATTTGCATGATCTTCGGGTAGCTCTCCGCAATAGAACCCCGTCGTATACGGACGGTGGGAGATGGTTTCCAGTTCGTGCTGAAGCAATTCTGTCGGCGCCGTATGATCGATTGCGTGGCGATATGCATTTACGGTTACCGCCGTATAGTATTCCGTTTTCATTCTTCCTTCGATCTTCAAGGAGGATACACCTGCGTCCTGCAGTTCGTCCAACAATTCGATACAATTCAGATCCCTGGAGGAGAGAATCGCGGTCGTTTGACCTTCCTGCTCGATCGGAAGAAAATGATTGGGGCGGGTTTCTTCAACAAGATGATATTGCCAACGGCACGGCTGCGCACATTCGCCACGATTTCCGCTTCTCCCGAGCAGGGCAGAACTTAGGATACATCTTCCCGAAACGGCCATACACATCGCGCCGTGGACAAATGCTTCCAATTCCAGATCCTCGGGAATTTGCTTGGAAAGCTTTCGGATTTCTTCAATCGTCATCTCTCGCGCAAGCACGATTCGTTTCGCACCGAGGCGATAGTAGGTCAGTGCTGCGGCATGATTCTGGCAGCTTGCCTGTGTGGAAACATGGAGTTCGAGCGCGGGACATGCTTCATGCATGGTAACAAGAACGCCGAGGTCTGATACGATAGCAGCATCGACGCCGCAGGCATGCAGATCGTTCGCATAGATTTTCAGAAGATCGATCTCATCACACTTTGCAAGAGCATTTACGGTAACATAGAGCTTTTTTCCGTACTGGTGTGCATATGACGCTGCTTTTGCAAGCTCTTCCAAAGAGAACGCCGCGCTTTTTGCCCGAAGCTGCAGCAGACTGCCTCCGACATATATGGCATCGGCACCGTAACGAATTGCAGCCTGGAGCGATGCAAAGCTTCCGGCAGGAGCGAGTAATTCAGGCTTGTTCATTATGTTTCCTCCGAATGGGTTCTTATTTTTAGGATAGCATACCGAATCGAATTCGTCAATTCGGAAACGATTGCGCTCATTTTACCGGAATCCTTCTTGCATAAAAAATGATCCTATGCTATACTGAACCCATCATAAAAATGGAGGGGAATGGAATTGTCATACTTTTCAATCGTGTCAGATGCATCGTGCGATTTAAACGCTGCGCTTCGTTCGCGCTTTGAGATTGACGCTCTTATTTATTCTCAGATCCTGTTCCCGGATGGACATTCGGAAACAGTAGATACCGATTGGGGAAACATTACACCGGACGCCTACTTTGGCAGTATGGTCGATAAAAAACTTCGCTATCAGTCCTCTTCTCCGGGACCGGAGAATGCGAAGAGAGTCTTTCGCGCCGAGTTGGAAAAGGGAAATGATGTCCTTTGCGTTACGCTTTCTTCCGGCATGAGCGCTATTTATGAGCACTGTCTGATTGCGAAGGAAGAACTTGCATCCGAATTTCCGGATCGCACCATCTGTATTCTGGATTCGAAACGATATTCAACGGCCAGCGGCCTTCTTTGCATTCTTGCCTCCAAGCATCGTGCGGAGGGAAAGAGCATCACAGAGACGGTAGAGCTCCTGGAGAATTATTCCAAGCGGATCCATCAATCCGGCTGGATGGATGACCTTTTCTTCCTGGCAAGAGCTGGCCGTCTTTCCAAGGGGACCGCATTCATGGGAACGATGATCGGCGTTAAACCGATTGCCGATTTCAACCTGAATACCGGAATGTTCCAGGTCATCGGAAAAGCACGGGGAGCGAACAATGCGCTTCGCGCGGTTGTGGATTACGTGAAAGCGACGATTGAGAACCCTGCGGAGCAGATTGTATTTGTTGCGCATACGCTTCGAAAAGAGTATGCAGATCGGCTTGGCCAGATGATTCAGGAGGAGATTGGGCCCAAAGAAGTTCTTGTGAACTGGGTCGGGCAGACGAGCGGCGCAAATATCGGACCTGGCCTCGTTGCAACCTTCTATTTAGGCAAGCCTCTTTCGGAAGAGCTGGTTGAAGAAACTGAGATTTTGAAATCCATCCTGAAATAATATGATCTCTATTCTGATCTTAATTGCTATCATCAGCGGATCGCTCCTGTTTACCGTCGGGCCTGTCGTTGCAACGTTGCTTTGGACGATGCCGATCGCAAAGATGGTTTACGAAGAACAGTTGGTTCGTACCTCGCCGGAAAAATGGAAACGCGAAAACAGCTGCCCTTCAGACGCGGAGTATTCCGCCATGTACAGCGGTGCAGAAGAATGGGGAAAACGGTATGAAGCCGTGTCTAAGGAAGTGTCCGTGCAGAACGATGGGCTGAAGCTCTGCGGTCGGTTCACGGATTTCGGATCGGAGAAAACGGCGATTATCCTTTGCGGACGGGCGGAAGGATGCATTTACAGCTACCATTATGCCGAACCGTATCGCAGAGCGGGTTATAATATCCTGGTTGTGGATCAGCGTGCGCATGGCAAGAGTGATGGGAAGTACAGCGGCATCGGATTCCTGGAACAATGGGATGTTTTGCGGTGGATGAAACTTCTGGAAACGGAATATCATACCAAGCACATCGTGCTGCATGGAGCCTGCATCGGAGCCGCCTGCGCGGTATATACGGCGTCAAATCCGAAGTGCCCCGAATCGCTGAAAGGAATTGTGGTGGATGGGCTGTTCCGCACCTTCCATGATGTATTTCGCGCCAGGTTCCATACGAACAATCGGCCGATATTCCCGGTTTTATACGAAATTGGTTGGCTGATTCGTCGTCATATCGGCGTGGATATTAAGCGCCAAGGACCGATTCGGTATATCGGAAAAGTCCGTTGTCCGGTGCTGTTTATCCATTCCAAAGAAGACGTTTCCTCTTTGCCGGAATTCGTGCCGCAGTTGTTCGATGCCTGTAAGGCGCCGAAAACGCTTGTTTGGATGGAGCATGGAGCGCATTCGCACCTACGAGCTGCGAACACCGAACGTTATGATCAGATTGTAACGGAGTTTACGAACTCGCTGGAAACTGCTTCGGCAGCTTAAATGAAAGATTCAGAAAGGCCATCGGAATGACGGGTGTTTATCGTTTTGCAGATCGGAATATTGAAATTGTTTCGATTTATGAGAAAGTACATCGGTATTGCGAAGCCTATCGCGTTGACGCTGTTCCTGATTTCACCGTTGTCACTACGGAAGAAGATATCGTCATGGAAAAGGGCCGGTCTGCCGAACAGAATCAGCGGGAAGGCTTGCCCGTGCGAGAGTATCCGCCCGAATATCTCGAGGAACTTGCTGTGTATCGGAAGATTGCGGATCGAATGATTGCATACGATACGCTCTTATTTCACGGATCAGCGATTTCGGTTGACGGCGAGGCTTACATCTTTACAGCCAAAAGCGGAACCGGAAAATCCACGCACGCTCGTTTGTGGAGAGAGTATTTCAAGGACCGTGCGATCATGGTCAATGATGATAAGCCCTTGATTCGCGTGACAAATCGGGAGTCGATTGTTTACGGAACACCGTACAACGGAAAACACCGGCTCGGGAATAATATCTCAGTCCCGATCCGAGCGATCTGCATTTTAGATCGAGACAGCGAGAATCATATCGAACCGATCAGCAAGGAGGAAGCGTTTACGGTGCTTCTGCAGCAAACCCATATCCCGAACGATCGATCTTCTGTGATACGATGCATGATGTTGTTGAAACAGTTGATAAATTCGGTGAAACTGTATCACCTCGGCTGCAATATGGAACCGGAGGCCGCTTCCGTTTCTTATTTCGGAATGCAAAATTGATCGAACTACTTTAAGCCCGTAAGGGCATTTTTGTTTTGGGAACGCGACAATTCTCTTGCATAGAGAGAGAAGATCGGATATACTGACGGTGCTGAGATACTTTTGCAGGCAACAGGATGGGACAGTACGATGAAGAAGGATCAGATACCGATTGTAATCGGCATAACGGGGCATCGGATCATCCCCAAATCGGATGAATCGGCAATCTATGCATCCGTAAAGCGGACGCTTGGTTTCATCCGGGAACAGTGTCCGCATTCCGAGCTTGTTCTCCTTGACAGCCTTGCCGAAGGAGGAGATCTTCTTTGCGCTAAGGCGGCAAACGAGCTTCAGATTCCGCTGATTGCAGCACTTCCCTTCGAAAAAGACTTGTACGAGAATGATTTTTCCGACGACGCTTTGTTGCACTTCCGATCGCTTTGCGAATACGCATCGGACTGCTTCGTTGCTCCGCCGACGGAATCAATTCCTTGTGCGAATTTCAAGGAGTATGGGTATCGACAGGCGAGTATCTACGTTGCAACACATGCACACGTTCTGCTCGCTCTGTGGGACGGGGAAACGGAATCCGACCTGAAAAACGGCTGCGGGACGGCTTTTGCTGTGGATGTTGCATTGCATGGACTTGCGGTATCGAACGATAGAACTGTCATCGACGGATGCGGAGCCGTCATTCAGATCGTTACGCCACGCATCAATCCGACGAACGATCCTGCGGGAACGGTAAAGGAATGGATGAATCGCAGATCTTTTGAAGAGCTTTTATCGCGAACGGATGAGTTCAATCGGCTTGCGGACTCCGTCGATGCGTCAGAAGCTGATCCGATTCTTCCGGAAGAAGACAGCTCCGATCCCATTCTGGACCGAATGGCGAAGATTCATGCCAAAGCTGAGACTTTGAGCAATCATTTTGCGAAGCGGTATCGCACCGTTCTGATGCTGCTTGCCGCTGCAAGCACAGTGTTGACTCTTTCCTTTCTGCTTTACGATGAAGCGGAATTGTATTGGATGATCCTCATTTGCGGAGCCATGCTCCTTTTTGCGTTCTTTCTCCGACGAATTGCCGCTCGAACGGCAAGCCACCGGCGTTATATAGAGTACCGCGCTTTGGAAGAGAGCGTTAGGGCCCAGAGCTACCTTCGGTATGCTGGGTCGTCGCAGGAGGCATTCTCCCTCCTGAGTTGGTCGCAAAGACAGGAGACAGCTTGGATCTATACGGCGCTGGCGGTGATTGGGATCGGAGATCTTCCGAGCAAAAAGCATACGATTCTTGCTTGCTGGATCCGCGATCAGCGTTCCTATCATCAACAGGCTGAACAGCGAACCAAAAAACGCATCCGATTCAGTGAAGGCGTTGTGCGGACTGCACTTTGGGTAAGCATTTTGCTTTACTGCGGAACGGTGGCGTTTGAAGTGCTGTTCAAAACGGGAACGATTTGGATGATCGATGCAGTTCTCTATCGAACGATTCTGAAGATTTTGCTTGGGAGTATTTCTGCGGCAACGCTCTTTATCTCGGGATACTACGGGAAACAATCGCTTTCAAGAAAGTGGTCTGATCATCGTAAAATGGAACGATTCTTCCAAAGGATGGAGGAGCGCTGCGTTCGAGAAGGGCAAACGGAAGAACTGCTGCAGTTATTGGCGAGGGAGGAGCTTTCCGAAAACGGGAACTGGTCCTCCTATCAACGGGATAATACGCCGGATTTTTCACTTTGAGCAGGGGAATGGACGTTCTTTGGCGTGTTTTGAAAAAAACTCCATTTTTACGAAAATGATTGTTGACTTTTTCGTTGGATTGTAGTATATTTAAAAAGTCGCTGAAAGAACGTAGCGTAGCGGGGTGTAGCGCAGTCCGGTAGCGCACGTGCTTTGGGAGCATGGGGCCGGAGGTTCGAAT
>ONLX01000133.1 GCA_900318765.1 uncultured Eubacteriales bacterium | reverse complement strand
CGATACGCTGTATGCGTACCCGCTGACCTCCGATAACGGCTACTTCATGTATTATGACAAGACCGTCATCCCGGAGGAAGACGTTGATTCTCTCGAGAAACTGATTGCGGACTGCGAAGCTGCGGGCAAGTACTTCGCGTTCGAAACGAACACCTCTGCTTGGTACATTGCTTCCTGGTTCTTCGCGACCGGCTGCAAATCCGAGTGGACCACCGGCGATGACGGCAAGTTCATCTCCGTGCTCGACACCTTTGATTCTCCGGAAGGCCTCATCGCAGTCAAGGGCATGAAGAAGCTCGTTGACTCCAAGATGCACCTGAGCTCCTCCAACGGCGATGAATTCGCTTCCGATGCGGCGATCGTCGTAACCGGCACCTGGTCCTATGATGGCATCCAGAAGCTGCTCGGCGACAACATGGGCGTTACGGATCTGCCGTCCTTCGAAGTCGATGGCAAAGAGTATCACCTCGGTTCCTTCAACGGCTGCAAGCTGATGGGCGTTAAGCCGCAGGAAGATGCAACCCGCGGTGCTGCGCTGCATAAGCTGGCTCAGTTCCTGACCGACGAAACCCGTCAGATGGAGCGCTTCAATGCTCTGTCCTGGGGTCCGTCCAACCTGAAGGCGCAGGCTTCTCCGGAAGTCCAGGCAAACCCGGGCCTCGCTGCTCTTCTGAAGCAGAACGAGTACTCCATCCCGCAGGGCCAGATCCATGGTTCTTGGTGGGATATCGCGAAGGTTATCGCGGATGACGTCAAGGCTGCGACCGACGAAGCCGGCCTCCAGCAGGCACTTGACAACTATAAGGACAAGATCACTGCGCTGTTCAACATGACCGAAGAAGAAATGAACGCTTGGGGCGTTATCGGCGACATCTGCGGCACTACTTGGGATACCGACTTCCCGATGACCAAGGTTGCGGAAGGCGAATTTGAGTCTGAAGCTCTCGAACTCCATGCGGGCGAAGAATTCAAAGTCCGTCAGGGCGGCAGCTGGGATGTCAACTATGGCGCGGACGGCGTTGCCGGCGGCGACAATGTTAAGGTTGAAGCGGACGGCACCTACATTGTACACTTTGTAGAAGCCACCGGTATGATCACGCTGATCGCACAATAACGGTACGTTATCAAATCCGATTGAAAGGAAGCGCTTTCATGCGCTTATATCGGGTCTGATTCCAACGAATTTCGGTTGGAGCCGGACACGGCTCCAACCGATTTTTATTCAAAAGGGGGTGTATTATGAAACACTACAGCGATCTGGAATACCTGCAGCTTTCCAAAGGGAAGCGATTCGGTTATCGCGTTGCGAGTTTCTTTACGGGCATTCCGAAAGCACTCTGGAATTTCGTCAAGAAGATCGGCAACATCCTGAAGAACGCAGGCCTGGCAGTCGCAAACGAAGCGAAGGATATCGTTTCGACCTTCGTACAGGGCGACTGGAAAACGAAAGTTTCGTATCTTGTGATGGGCTTCGGCTGCCTCGCAAGAGGACAAATCCTTAGGGGACTGCTGTTCCTGCTCTTTGAAGCAGTCTTTATCGGCTACATGATTATCACGGGCGGCTATTATCTTTCGATGCTGCCGTCCCTCGGCAAAGTCGGACCGCATACCGAGTACAATGCGATCCTGGACGTTGACGTTCCGGTTCACGGCGACAACTCGTTCAAGATCCTGCTGTACGGCGTTCTGACCATCTTCTTCATTATCGCGTTCGTGTATACCTGGCGTGTCAACGTCAAGCAGAACAAGATTGCGGAACAGATCTTAAAGTCCGGCAAAAAGCTCAAGAGCGGCAAGGACGACCTCCGTTCGCTCGTGGACGATCAGTTCCATAAGACGCTGCTTGCGCTGCCGTCGATCGGTATCCTGATCTTTACGGTCATGCCGATCGTGTTCATGATCCTCGTTGCGTTCACGAACTACAGCTCGATCAACGACGGTTATGAAACGAACCTGTTCCATTGGGTTGGTTTCAAAAACTTTGAAACGATCTTCTCCTGGGATGTAGGCGGCGTCAACTACGCAGCCACGTTCGGTGAGATTCTGACCTGGACGCTGCTGTGGGCATTCTTTGCGACGTTCACGAACTACTTCCTCGGCATCCTCGTCGCCATGATGATCAACAAGAAGGGCATCCACCTGAAGAAGGTCTGGAGAACCATCCTGATCATGACGATCGCGATTCCGCAGTTCATTTCCCTTCTGTACGTCTCAAAGATGTTTACGCTGAACGGCCTGTTCAACGGTCTGCTGCTGGACCTCGGAATCACGAAGCAGGCGGTCGACTTCTGGGGCAATACCGATAACAGCGGTTTGCTTGCAAGAATCATGGTCATTATCATCAACATCTGGATCGGTATTCCGTACCTCATGCTGATTGCGACCGGTATCTTGATGAACATTCCGGCCGACCTGTATGAATCTGCCAAGATCGACGGCGCAAGCGGTTGGAAACAGTTCAGCAAGATCACGCTGCCGTACATGCTGTTCATCACCGGCCCGTACCTTCTGACGAGCTTTACCGGCAACATGAACAACTTCAACGTCATCTATCTGTTGACGGGCGGCGGCCCGACCAACGCGGTGCGTTCCGGCGCATCGGGCAGCGTCGGCTTCACGGACCTGCTGATCACTTGGTTGTTCAAGATTACGACGAGCGGCTCTTCCGACAAGGGCTCCGAATATTACCTGGCGTCCGTTATCGGTATCCTCGTGTTCCTCGTTGTGTCCATTATCTCCCTGATCGTTTATGGCTTGCTGCCCTCGGTCAAGAATGAGGAGGACTTCCAATGAAAAAGAAACTTCCGCTTGGAGCGATCATTTCTCTGATCCTCGGTATTATCTTCGTCCTCGGCGGCTGCTTCCTGCTTGCCAATCGGTTTATGCCGGAGCCGCTCTGGAGCTATAACAGCGCATATCTGACGGATAACTTCCTGTTCATCCTGTTCGGTGCGCTCGCTGCGTTTATCGGCATTCTGCTTCTGGTCTATGCGTTCAGCTCGTTCAAACGCAACAACGTTGACAACGAGAAGATGAAGCAGCACATGGGCATGAAGGCAACGTCGCGGATTTCCAACACGGTTATCTACGTCCTTCTGATCCTCATCAGCATCGTCTGGCTGGTTCCGTTCATCTGCATCGTGATTCAGTCGTTCCGTATTCAGCCGACCGGTATGACGCGTTACCTGTTTGAGAACCCGGAAGCGGGACTCAAAGAAGGTCTTGCAATCAAGTTCGGATTTGACAACTATGTGAGACTGTTCACGCAGACGCAGTTCCCGAAATGGTACCTGAACACCTTCATCATCGCGATTATCGTTGCGGTGGTGCAGACGATCATCGTCCTTTGCATGTCCTACACGCTCTCGCGTTTCCGCTTCAAACTGCGCAAACCGATGATGCAGTTCATGCTGATCCTCGGTATGTTCCCGGGCATGCTCTCCATGATCATCCTGTATCAGGTCCTAAAGGATCTCGGCCTGGCGCTCGACAATGCCGTTCCCGGTTTGATTCTCGTTTACGTGGCATCCTCCGGTATGGGCTATTACGTCTCCAAGGGCTTCTTCGATACGATTCCGAAGGCGCTCGACGAAGCGGCACGTATCGACGGCGCGACCCGCGCGCAGGTGCTCTATAAGATCATTCTGCCGCTGTCCAAACCGATCGTCATCTACACGGTTCTGAGTGCGTTCATGGGCCCGTGGGGCGACTTCGTATTTGCAAGATACATCAGCAACGGCCGTATCGGCGCATACAACGTTGCAGTCGGTTTACAGTCCTGGCTCGCTACGACAACCATGGCGATGGAAAACTACACGATGTTCTGCGCAGGCGGCGTAATCGTTGCGATTCCGATCGTTATCCTGTTCATGTGTCTGCAGCGCTACTACGTCGAAGGCGTCACCGGCGGCGCGGTCAAGGGTTAATCCCGGGAAGATAGAAAAGGAGATAAGAAAATGGCAAGTGTTAAATTAACCAATGTAAAAAAGGTCTATGATAACAATGTCGTCGCCGTACACGACTTCAACCTTGACATCAAGGATAAGGAGTTCGTCGTATTCGTCGGCCCGTCCGGCTGCGGCAAATCGACGACGCTGCGTATGGTCGCGGGTCTGGAAGAGATCAGCGGCGGCACCGTGGAAATCGACGGCGAGGTCGTAAACGACCTGCAGCCAAAAGACAGAAACATCGCGATGGTTTTCCAGAACTACGCGCTGTATCCGCACATGTCCGTTTACGACAACATCGCGTTCTCCCTGCGCCTGCAAAAGGTTCCGGAGGATGTGATTTACAACAAGGTCACCAACGCGGCGGAAATCCTCGGCATTACCGAGTATCTGATGCGTAAACCGCGCGCTCTGTCCGGCGGACAGCGTCAGCGTGTTGCCATCGGCCGCGCAATGGTTCGTGACTCGAAGGTCTTCTTGATGGACGAACCGCTTTCGAACCTCGACGCGAAGCTGCGCAACCAGATGCGTGCTGAGATCATTCTCCTCCGTCAGAAGCTCGATACGACGTTCATCTACGTCACGCATGACCAGACCGAAGCTATGACGCTCGGCGATCGCATCGTCATCATGAAGGACGGTTATATCATGCAGGTCGGCACCCCGACCGAAGTGTTCGAAATGCCGGAGAACCTGTTCGTTGCAGAATTCATCGGCGCTCCGAAGATGAACGTCCTCCGCACGAACCTGATGAAGGCAGGCGACAAGTACTATGTCACGCCGTTCGGCGCGAAGCTTGTTGTGGACGGCGAGAAGGGCGACCTTCTGAAGAAGAAGCAGGTTGCCGGCGGCGAAGTGCTGCTCGGCGTCCGTCCGGAGCATATCGTTCTGGCAGATCCGAAGGATGAAGGCGCTATCCCGGTGACCCTCGAAGTCAACGAAATGATGGGCTCCGAATTGCACCTGCACGTCTACACCGAGGACGGCACGCGGCTGATCGTCCGCATCCCGACCATCGACCTCACGCCCGAACAGCGCGAAGGCATGGTCACCGGCGCGAAGCTGTATGTCACGTTCGAAGGCAAAGTCATGCACTTCTTCAATCCGGAAACGGAAAAGAACCTTCTGTTCTAAAAAACACCCCACCCCCCGGTCTTTGGTTCCGGGGGGTCTTCTTTCGCCGATCCCTGCCCGGAACGGTCTCAAAACAGGGACGCAATCTTCCTCCGTTATGCGCCGGCGTTATAAGCGCTGCTTCCGCATAATACAACCCCATGCAAAAGCCGCTCATCCGGGCGGCTTTTGCTCTTCTTTTTGCAATCCTGTCAGCGAATTGTAACAGAAACGCCCGTGCTGTTGCTTTTTTTCTTGAAGAATGGTATAATCAACTATCTATAGGCTGAAGGATCGCGTTCATGGTTTTTTCCAGTACGACATTTTTGTTTTTGTTCCTTCCGGCGCTGTTGCTGCTTTATTTCATCGTGAAGGATATCCGGTGGCGCAACGGCGTCCTTTTGGCGTTTTCAATTTTGTTTTACAGCGTAGGCGAACCGGTTTGGGTGTTCGGCATGATCGTGGTCACGCTCGTGAACTGGTACCTTGCGCTCGTGATCTATCATAAGAAGAACAAACGGCTCCGCAAGGTCCTGTTGGCGGTGGCCGTCGTTGTTTCCCTTGTATTGCTCGTCTGGTTCAAGTATTCCGCGTTTGTGGTCAACACGTTTGCCGGCTTGTTCGGCGCGACGTGGCGGATGCCGGAGCAGCATCTTCCGATCGGCATTTCGTTCTATACGTTCCAAGTGCTTACCTACACGGTCGATGTGTATCGCAAAAAGGCAAAGCCGCAGAAGAACCCTGCGTATGCGCTGCTCTATATCTCCTGTTTTCCGCAGCTGATCGCGGGACCGATCGTCCAGTACGCCGACGTGGCGGTGGAACTGACCGACCGGAAAACGACGCCGACCGCCTTCTATACCGGCATGCGCCGCTTTGCCGTCGGCCTTGCGAAGAAGATCCTGCTCGCGAATCTTTGCGGCGAGATGCTGGAAGCGACGCAGCTTGCCGGGACCGGAGCGGAGGTCAGCTTCTTTGGGGCGTGGCTTTCGGCCTTGCTGTACGCCATGCAGCTGTACTTTGACTTTTCCGCCTATTCCGATATGGCGATCGGCCTCGGGCGCGTATTCGGATTCCGCTATAAGGAGAATTTCGATTATCCGTATATCTCCGCGTCGATTACGGAATTCTGGCGTCGGTGGCATATGTCGCTGTCCGGCTTTTTCCGCGATTACGTGTACATCCCGCTCGGCGGCAACCGGAAGGGTACGCTGCGAACGATTCTGAACCTTGCGGTCGTCTGGTCGTTGACCGGGCTGTGGCACGGCGCAAGCTGGAACTTTGTCCTATGGGGCGTCTATTACTTTGTGCTGTTGGTCACGGAGCGCTTTTTGCTGAAGAGCGTACTGGATCGCGTTCCGAAAGCGCTGCGTACGGTGCTGACGCTGCTGCTCGTGCTGATCGGCTGGGTCCTGTTCTATTATACCGATTTTTCTGCGCTGCTGCAGCACGTGGGCGCGATGTTCGGCGTTTCGACGGCAAACGGCGTCCATCTTGCGCCGCTCTGGGATGAAAAGTTCGTCTCCTTCCTGCAAACGTATACCGTTTTGCCACTGTTGATGATGGCAGCTTGCCTGCCGATTGTACCGTGGTTGAAAACCTGGTTTGCGAAGGACGAACGACGCAAACGCGTCGGAGACGTGCTCGCCACGGTCGCGGCGACCGGCCTTTTGATCCTTTCGGTCGTGTTCCTGATCGGGCAAACGTATAACCCGTTCATCTATTTCCGGTTCTGAGGTGCGATATGGGTCGTAAAATTTCGTTTCTTCTGACCTATTGGTGGTGTATGCTCCTGCTCGTGCTGGGGCTGATTCCGCTCGTCCTTGGCAACAGGGAGGGCGGCGTCTCCGAAACGGAGAACCGAACCTTGCAGGCCGCGCCGCAGTTCTCGATCGGCGCATGGTTCGACGGCTCGTTTATGAGCGAGCTTGAAACGTATCTTTCCGACCAGATGCTCGGCCGCGACGCGATCCTGTCCGTTTCCAACGGCATTCTCGATGTCTTCAACGTCACGAGCGATCGGGACCGCATCGTTCATGCGGATATCGATGAAGAATTAAACAGCATGGCAAGGGCGGCGGAGGAACCGGACGACGGTGATTTAACCGCCGAGACCGTTTGGAACGTGACGATTGTGGAAGACGAAACGCCTGAGCCGAGGTCCGCGCCAACCGTTCCGCCGACCGCTGCGCCGGAGCTGACCGAACCGCCCGTTTCGGCGGAGCCTACCCCCGTGCCGGAGGATCCTACGGTTCGGGATCTTTCGATCGTGCGGAAATTCGGATTGATCCGCGTGGACGGATCGTTTACAACGCGGTTTAACTTCGGAGAGGACGCGATGAAACGTACGATCGCGTCGCTGAACGCGTACCGCGCCGCGCTGCCCGAGGACGGGAGCGTCATTTTCACCTACATTCCGTATTCCTATGACGCGAATGAATGGCTGCTCGACACGGAGCATTTTTCCGGATGGTCCAGCAACGTTGAGCCGACGATTCAGGCGAACGTGGACGACGGCGTATACGTGTTTTCGACCGTGGAAGAGCTGCGGCCGCACATGGAAGCGGACGAGCCGGTGTATTACAAGGTGGACCACCATTGGTCGGGACTCGGCGCGTTCTATATGCAGAAGCGCATGATGACGTCCTGGGGCGTCCCGTCCATCGCGTATGAGGATTTTGAATATACCGTGCATGAGAATTTCCGCGGCTCGCTTTCCACCAAGGTCAGCAAGGAAATCTCCGATCGGCTGGAAGTGCCGGACGCGCTCGCGCCTACGCACGCCTATGTCTATCGCAAGCTGAACCGGCTTGTGCGGGAGACCAAGTATATGGAGCCGGAACGCGCGACGTATATGGCCTTCCTCGGCGGAACGCATTCGCCGTTCTACGTTGCCGTAACCGGGTTCCATACCGGACACAGCGCGTTGGTCGTTTGCGACTCGTTCGGCAACGCGTTTGTGCCGTACATCGCGCCGTACTACGACAAGGTCTGCCTTGTGGACCTGAGAGATTCGCACGATTTCGTAACGGGCGGCGGCGGTGCGCCATTGCGTGACTATATCAAAGAATACGACATTGACGACGTGTATTTCATCGTCTCGCGCGGAACGGGCATCAACTCGGATTACATGCAGTACACCGTGCGAAAGTATCTCTGAGGGACGCGCGTATGGCAAAGCAAAGAAAAGCATTGAGTAAAACGTTTGTCCGTAGGGCCGTGATCCTCTCGACGCTGCTGATGGCACTGCTGTGCGTTCTCGGGCTCTTGTATCTGCAGCGCAGACCGGCGCTGCTGGCCGAGCGTGCCAAGGCGGCCTCCGATGCGGGCGACTACGAAAAAGCGGTCGCGCTGTTGAATCAGCTGGAAAAATCCGAGGAAACCGAAGCGCAGCTTTTAAAAGCGCGGTACGATGCGGCGGATCGGCTGCTTTCGGAGGGCAAATACAAGGAGGCGGAGACGGCTTTTTCTACCCTCGGGGAGTATGCCGACGCGCGTACGAAGATACTCGCCTGTCGCTACGGGTTGGCGGATCAGGCGGCGCAAGCGGGCGACTATGCTGCGGCAAAGGAGCAGTTTTACGCGCTCTCCGGCTATTCCGACGCGTTGATCCGGTACAATGAGGCACGGTACGCGATCGCCGTCGCAACCGAAGCGACCGATCCCAATCAGGCGTTCGACCTGTTTTACGAGCTGATCGGGTTCTCCGACGCGCAAGCGCAGGCGGAGCGGATCGCGATGCAGCTGACCGGGATGAGCAATCCCGAGAACGCCGTCAATCGGATGCTCGGCGTTTCGGAGGAGGAAATTTTACAGCGTGAAAAGATCGCCGCGGCGCGGGAAGCGCTTCCGCAGAGCGTGCTTGCGGTCGGGTTCTATCATACGGTTGGCCTGAAGGCGGACGGCACGGTGGTGGCTGTCGGGGAGAATACGGATGGGCAATGCAACGTTTCGACCTGGTCGGACATCAAGGCGATCGATTGCGGCGCGTACCACACGGTTGGCCTGAAGGCGGACGGCACGGTGGTTGCGGTCGGCCGGAACGAATCGGGACAGTTGAACGTTTCGGAATGGACGGATATTGTTGCGATCGCCTGCACGGATTACGATACGCTCGGGCTGAAAGCGGACGGAACGATCGTGCATACCGGCTATCACGCGTACAGCGCGCTCACGGGCTGGAGCGACCTTGCCTCGATTGCGGGCGGATCCTACGCGGCGGCGGCGATCACGCAGACGGGGCAGATGCTTTCCTCGCATCCGTCGAGCCGAAGCGAATCGGTACGCGGAGCGGTTGCGGTGGACGTGTCGACCGGGTATGCCGTTGTGCTTTCGGCAGACGGAACGGTTCTGATGACGGAGAAGGACGGCGCCGGCGAAGACGGGGAAGCGAAGCTCCCGTGGACGGACGTCGTTGCCGTTTCGGCGGCAAGCACCGGCGTGGTCGGCCTGAAAGCGGACGGAACGGTTGTGACGCATTGGTTCCGCGAGCGGGACGCAGTCGATTGTTCGGACATCGTCGATGCGGTTGCGATCGCCGCGGGCGGTACCCATACGGCTGTGCTGAAAAAGGATGGAACGGTGATCACACGCGGCCGAAACGATCAGGGCGAGTGCGGAACCGAGCTGTGGAACCTCGGTTCCCGATAGGAGAGGGTATGAAACGATCGGAAATCAATCGCGCACTGCGCGAAATGGAAGCGATGATTCAGGCATATCGCATCAGCCTGCCTCCGTTTTGTCAGTTTACGCCACAAGAATGGAAGACCAAGGGGCATGCGTTCGATGAGGTGCGGGACAACCTGCTCGGATGGGATATCACCGACTATGGGCTCGGGGAGTTCGATCGCGTCGGGTTCTCATTGATTACGCTTCGCAACGGCAACCTTGCCAAAAAGGAGCAGTATCCGAAAACGTATGCCGAGAAGCTGCTGTACCTGAAAGAAGGGCAGTATTCCCCGAATCATTTTCATTGGAACAAGACGGAGGATATCATCAACCGTGCGGGCGGCACGCTGCTGATCCGCGTTTACAATTCGCTGCCGGATGAATCGCTTGACGAGCAATCTTCCGTGACTGTGCATCTTGACGGGGAAACGCGCACCGTGCCCGCGGGAACGCAGGTGCGGCTGCTGCCGGGAATGAGCATTTCGATCCCGCCGCGGCTGTATCATGATTTCGAGGTCGAGCCGGGAACCGGTCCGGTGCTGATCGGAGAGGTCTCAGCCGTCAATGATGATGTAACGGACAATCGTTTCCTTCCGCCCGTGGGCAGGTTTCCCGCGATCGAAGAGGACGAACCGCCGTATCGGCTGCTTTGCACGGAATATCCGAAGGCATGCGAAGAGGAAGTACAGGAGTAATTTGCATGAATCAGTTGGAACAGGCCAGAGAAACGATCAACCGTGTCGACCGCGAGATGGCGATGCTGTTTGAAAAACGCATGGAGGCGGTGCGCAGCGTTGCCGCGTTCAAACAGGAGCGCGGGCTGCCGATCTTCGACGCCGAGCGGGAAAAGGACGTGATTGCGCGGAACAGCGTCGCGTATCCGGATGAGGAGACGCGTCCGTTCTACGTTTCGTTTTTGCAGGAGCTGATGGGCATCTCGAAGCGGTATCAGCATCGGCTGCTCGAGGGGATGCACGTCGCGTACAGCGGCGTTGAGGGCGCGTTTGCAGACATCGCTGCGCGGCGCATCTTTCCGGACGCAACGCATACCGGGTATCCGAACTTTGCGGCAGCGTACCGCGCCGTGGAATGCGGCGAGTGCGAGTGCGCGGTTCTGCCGATCGAAAACAGCTATGCCGGCGTTGTCGGACAGGTCATGGACCTGATGTTTGAGGGCGACCTCTTTGTAAACGGGATCTATACGCTGCCGGTTACGCAGAATCTGCTCGGCGTGCCGGGGGCTTCGGTGCAGGGCATTCATACGGTCGTGAGCCATCCGCAGGCGCTCGCGCAGTGCGCGGAGTATATCCGGGCGCGCGGCTGGAAAACGGTCGCGGCACAGAACACCGCGATTGCCGCACAGCAGGTTGCGGCGGGGCGGGATCCGGGCGTTGCGGCGATTGCAAGCATGGAAACGGCCGCGCTGTACGGATTGGAGCTGCTCGATCACGACATCAACGAGAGCCATACGAACACAACGAAGTTTGCCGTTTTCTCCCGCGTGGAGCGTAAGCCGACGAGCGATGAAAGTAAGTTCCTGCTGTTGTTTACGGTCAACGACGTTGCCGGCGCTCTGGCAAAGGCGATCAACGTTCTTGCCGATTACGGATTCAACATGAAGGCGCTGCGGAGCCGCCCGGTACGGGAACGCGCGTGGCAGTACTATTTCTACATCGAGGTTGAGGGTGACGAGACGGCGGAAAACGGCCGCAGTATGCTGAATGCGCTGGCGGCAGAATGCGAGACGCTGAAGATCGCCGGCCACTACACAACCGAGGTCAGCTTGCGGAAACGATAAAACGAAAAACTATTCCCCCTTCCGGTGTGTCCGGTCAGGGGGAATTGATTTTTTGGAATTACAGGAGCCGGTCGATGTCCGAAAGCCGGTCCAGCGCGGCGAGCAGGGTCTCGTCTTTTTTTGCGTAATGGAAGCGGGCAAGGTGATGCACGTCCTCCTTATAGAACGTGCTGCCCGGCACGACGGCGACACCGACTTCGCGCGCAAGCCGTTCGCAAAACGCCACATCGTCTCCTTTGGCCCATTTGCCGATATCGACCAGCAGGAAGTACGTGCCCTGCGGCTCGATGAAATCGAACCCGAGTGTTCTCAGACCGCCGCAGAACAGGTTCTTCATGTGCGTGTAGTGCGCGGCAAGCTCGTCGTAATAGGAATCCGGCATTGTGAGCCCCGCAATGATGGCTTCCTGCAGAGGAGAGGGAGCGCAGACCGTCAGAAAATCGTGAACCTTCTTGCAGGCGTCCATGAGCTTCTTGCAGGCAACGATGTAGCCGAGCCGCCAACCGGTCACCGAATACGTTTTGCTGAGCGAGGAGCAGGAGATCGTACGCTCCCACATGCCCGGCAGAGACGCCATATACGTATGCACATACGGCGCATAGATGATATGCTCGTACACCTCATCCATGATGATATAGACGTCGTAGCGGATCGCAAGCGCAGCGATCGTCTCAAGCTCCGCTTTGGAAAAGACCTTGCCGTTCGGATTCGAGGGGTTGCAGACGATCATCGCCTTGACGCCGGAGCGGAACACATCCTCGAGCTGATCGGCATCGAAGTTGTTTTCGGGCGGGACGAGCGGCACAAACACGGGCTCACAGCCGAGCAGCAGCGCCTGCGCCTCGTAGTTTTCAAAGAACGGGGAAAAGATCGCGATACGGTCGCCCGGATTGGTAATCGCCATGAGCGCCGCCATCATTGCTTCGGTGCTGCCGACGGTCGCGAGCACGTTTTCATCGGGATTCAGCGGAATGCCCATCCAGCGCGAAACCTTGTCGGCAAGCGCGCGGCGATAGTTCGCTGCGCCCCAGGTCGGGGAATACTGATGCGGGCCCTGCTGCGCAACGGCGGCGAGCCGATCCATGATCGCCTGAGGCGGATCAAAATCGGGGAACCCCTGGGAAAGATTGATCGCGCCGCATTCCATCGAGATGCGCGTCATACGGCGGATGCAGGAGTCGGTCAGCGACTCGGTTCGATTCGATAACGGCTGCATGGGAAGTCCTCCGATCAGGCCTGGCGGCTTTCGATGTACGCAATGACATCGCCGACGTTGGAGAACGCCGTATTGTCCATATTCTCAAAACGGATGCCGAACTCGTCCTCAATGCCGAGAACGAGCATCAAAAGCGTCACCGAGTCGATATGCAGATCCAACGTCAGCGAGCTTTCGGGCGTGATGTGCTCGGTATTCGCATAAGGCATTACCTGCTTGAAAACGTTCATCAGTCGATCAAAGGTCATAAAAGCCTCCCGGAATTCAGATTCTAACAGTATACCATAGATTCCCTCCGATCGCAAGAGCGGATGATCTTTTGCGCATAACCCGCTTGCGATGCGCATAGGCTTTGGCAAAGGAGGGGGATGCAATGCATAAGTCAACCCATCGGAAAAAACGGAATGCGATCCCCGCGTGGGATCTTTTGAAGGCGGTGCTGCTTGCGGCGGCGGCCGCAACGGGAGGACTGCTGCTGCTTGCGTTGCTGCTCTATCTCGAATGGCTGCCGGACGGGGCAATCCCGGTCGGGAACGCGATCATCAAAGTGCTTGCCGCGGCATTTGCCGGATGGCTGATCGGACGAAAGCTTTCCGAAAAGACCTGGCTGCTTGGCGGAATTGCGGGACTGTTCTTTACCGTGCTGACGACGGCGATCTTTTCGCTTTTGATCGGGAGTTTTCGGGTATCCTGGACGCTGCTCTCGGATGCGCTGATCAGCTTTGCGCTCGGCGCGGCTGTGGCGACGGTGACGGCGCGGATGCGGGCGAAGAAGGCGGCGTAGCCTCTTGCGGACGCGGCGGGAATATGCTATACTTTGGCAAAGACTTCGCATCGGAGGAAGAACCATGCTGCATGTACCGCTGAAGAAACTGCGTCCGAACGCCCGTATCCCGTCGCGCGGGTCGAGCGCGGCTGCCGGATACGATCTTTATGCCTGCCTCGATACGCCCGTGGTCATTGCGCCCCATGCGACCGTGAAGATCGGGACCGGGTTGACCGCCGCGCTGCCGGATGGATATTTTGCCGCCTGTTTTGCGCGGAGCGGACTTGCGACCAAGCAGGGCCTGCGGCCGGCAAACTGCGTCGGCGTTGTCGATTCCGATTATCGAGGGGAATACATCGTCGCGCTGCACAACGATTCCGATGAGCCGCGCACCGTGCAGGACGGGGACCGGATCGCGCAGCTTGTGATCATGCCCTATCTTGCCGTATCCTTTGAGGAGGCGGATGCCCTGCCCGAGACCGAACGTGGCGCAGGAGGGTTTGGCTCCACCGGTATTTGAAGATTTGTTTTTTGGAATACCATAGAGAGGAGACTTTCATAGTCTCCTCTCTATGGTATATTTCTTTGTCTTTGTCTTTGTCTTTGTCTTGCTTCGGTTTCGGCGCGTATCAACGCGGTTTCGCCCCGTTACGGGGTATAACGAAGAAGAATCGCCCGCAGTGCTTCGGCATCGTCCTCTGACAGCGTGATCCGGCGGCTCTTTGTTGGAACATGGATGATCGTGCAGGAATCGTTGCATTGATACAGCGTTCCGTTGACCGACCATTCAAACCGCATGGCGCTGTCCTCTGATCCGTCTTCCCAGGTCCCGCGATCAAGCAGCAGAATTACGGACACAGCATCCTCATCCGAGAGCGAAATCGCCTGCGGCGGAGTCGATGGCAATTCGGTTGCGGCCGCGTCATAATACGTGACTTCGACAATCGGCGGAGTTAAGATGTCCTGCGTGTCCGGACGGCAGGCGGTCAGGAGCAGAGCGGCGGCTGCAAGCAGCCACAAACGGATCGAATGTTGCATCGTATCACCTCGCCTTAGATGGCAATGAAATAGGAGGAGGGAAAGGGCAACCGACCGTACGGCGGCGGAGCGCTTCGATGCGGCGGGATGATCCGAGGGGCGCCGCCCCTGCGCCCGGTTGCGCGTTCGGCCGTTCGCCCTTTCCTGTATCGATCATAGCAAACGGATGCGTCCAAAACGTCATAAAAGTATGAACAAAATGTCATGAAAATGCGGAATCTTGCGCAGATTCAAAAACTGCGCGGCAAACGGACGGTTGAAACGATTTTTGACGCTTTTTTGCAAAAGGCTCTTTTTCTTGTGCGTTGGAAATGGTATAATAATAATTAAGAATCGGGCATGAGGAAGGGCATATGGCGGAGCGAAACAATGTCGGAGCGTTTTTGGCGGCGGCGCGCAAACGCGCGGGGCTGAAGCAAGACGAACTGGCAAAACAACTCGGGGTTACGAACAAAACCGTTTCCCGTTGGGAGCGCGGGCAGACGCGCCCCGATTACGAGCAATTGCTCGCGCTGAGCCGCATTCTGAACGTCGATGTGTACGATCTGGTCTCCGGAAGGACGGACGCGAAGAAAGAGGGCATTCTGCAAAAGGCCGCGCACGAGACCCAGGTTTCCACGATGGAATTCGAGGACAATGAGGAGGACGAGAGCGCAAAGCCTGTTCGCAAACGGCGTTATAAGGTGACGATCCTGGTGGAGACGCTTGGGCTGATTCTGCTTGCCGGGCTCGCCGCGTTTGCGATCACGATCGGGCTGCATAAGGCCAAGAGCAATACGGTTACGCCGACGCCGTCCCCGTCCCAGCAGCCGTTCGCCACCCCGGATCCGACCGAAATGCCGGTGATCACCCCAAGCCCGACGCCGGAACCGACGGAGGAGCCGGACTGGATTACGCTTGCGCAGCAGCAATATGAGACGGTGGAGTACGAACGCGAGCACTTTGTGACGGAGCTGCCGGAGGGAACCGTTCCGGAGGAACTGGCGGGCAGGAATCAGAGCGACGAACAGCTTCTGAATCTTTCCAACGACGAGCTTCGCGCATCCATCGGCACGGTGGAGGATATGATTGCCTGGTTTCGGCTGACCGGTCCGCGGTGGAAGGACAAAGATTATACCGGGAAAAATCGGTCGTATGCCTATCAGACGCCGGAGGAAAAGCTCGCGGAAGAAAATCCTTCGTTCGGTGTCGACTCGATCTCGATTACGGCGGCGTGGCTCCTGCAGGATGATTATCCCGGCACCGGCGTGTTGGCTGTTTTGGATGCT
>ONLX01000086.1 GCA_900318765.1 uncultured Eubacteriales bacterium | reverse complement strand
GCTCTTTTGCGCCAAATCGCGAAAAATGTATTCCGCCATCGGACTGCGGCAGATGTTTCCGTGGCACACAAACAGAATTCGAAACGGCTCGTTTTTCATTCGGTTTTCCCTCGATCGGATGCCGGTCGAATCAGCGCAACCGAAAGGTCGTTGACGTTCGTTCCCGTCGATCCGGTAAACAGCAGCGCGTCCGCCGCCTGAAGCGCATGGTACGCGTCGTTGCGGCGCAGCGCGTCGTCAATCGTAATCCCTTTTTCAAAAAGCGCTTGTTCGGTGGTTCCGTCCACAATGCCGCCCGCCGCGTCGGTCGGGCCATCCGTTCCGTCCGATCCGAACGAAAAGACCACGATGTTTTCACAGCCCGCAATCTCCTTGGCCGCCGCAAGTGCGATCTCCTGATTTCGACCGCCGAGCCCGTCTCCGGTTACATGAACGACGGTTTCGCCGCCTGCGAGCAGCGCGATCGGATGATCGGACGCAGCCTGTTCCCGCGCAAGCCGCCCGAGCCACGCGCCCGCCTCGCGCGCTTCGCACGAAAGCTCGGTCGTCAGAATCTGCGGCGTATACCCAAGCCTTTCGGCGATCCGCGCCGCCGCGTCACAAAGCTGCCGGACGCTGCCCGAAATGAGAATCTCCGCGTTTTCAAGCGATTTGGGGGGGTCGACCGCCAGCAAAGCGCGTGCCCGATCGGATAGCCGCAACCCATACCGCTCGGCAATCAACTGCGCTTCCGCAGAGGTGGACCGATCCAAAACGGCAGGTCCGGACGCAATGCAGTCCGCCGCGTCGCCGATCACGTCGCTGATGGCGACGGTAACGATCTTTGCAGGCGCGCACAGCGTGGCAAACCGCCCGCCCTTCACGGCGGAAAGGCGCTTACGGATCGTATTGACTTCGGTGATGTTCGCGCCCGAGCGGAGAAGCTGCGTCGTGAGGTCGATCAGCTCTTCTTCGGGCACAAGCGGTTTTTCGAACAGCGCCGAGCCCCCGCCCGACAGCAGCAGCAATACGGTGTCCTCCTGGTTCAGCCCCGTGACGGCCTGCATCGCCTGCTCGGTTGCGGCGAAGCCGTTTTTATCCGGCACCGGATGTCCGGCTTCCAATACGGAAAAGTGCGGCAAGACCCCGCCGGAGTACCCGTATTTTGTGATCACAATGCCCCGGTCGATCGAGTCATTCAGCATCTGCTCTGCCACGCTTGCCATGCGCCACGCCGCCTTGCCGACGGCAACCACGATCCGCTTGCCGCTGCCGAACGAAACGGTTTGCAGCGCTTCCCGCGTGGCACGATCCGGCAAAACGCTTGCAATCGCGCCGGAAAGGATCTTTTGTGCGTCGTGTTTCATCGGATGCCTCCTATCGGTTCTGCTTCCATTATAACGGAGAGCGCAGGCATTTGGCAAGGCGGTTCGGGCACGGTTTTTGTTCCTCTTTCATATGGTAATGGTAGGGACGCTTTCACAGCGTCCGGAAAGGAGACTCCAATATGGCAACCACCATTACCAACCGCGCGAATCTTCGCTACACCTACGGCGCTGTGACCGAAACCGTCGCTTCCAACCTTGCGAGCACCGTTTTGGACGATCCGCTGTCCGTTACGAAGTCTTCGCTCGAAGCCGCTTATCGCGACGGCGAACCGATCACGTATATCATCACCGTGACAAACGGCTCCACCGCTACGCTCTCGAACGTAACCATTACCGACGATCTCGGCACCTATGCGCCGTCCGCCGGCGTCGAGGCAACGCCTTTGACCTATGTCGGCCCCGCGCAGCTCTTTTCGGACGGCGTCTTTTCGGAGGAGTTGACGCCCGTAATCGCTTCGGACAGCGTGACCTTCACCATCCCCGAGATCGCGCCGGATACGACCGCAACGATTCTGTATAAGGCCGAACCGAACGCCTATGCGCCTGTGGTCGCAGGGAGCGAGATCACCAATACCGCTTCGTTTGTGCCTGCCGTCGGCACCGAGCCGATCACCGCGTCTCACACGATCCCCGCGGAGGAATACGCCGCCGTAACGATTGAGAAGGAGATGACGCCGAACCCGATCACCGATGGCGCCGCGCTTGTGAATACCTTCACAATCACGAATACCGGCAACACCGAAGCAACCGATCTCGTCCTGACCGACGCCTTCATGATGCCGCTTTCGAACGTGGTCATCACGGTGAACGGCGTGACGGTTCCCTCCTCGGACTATGCCTTTGCAGGCAATACACTGACGCTGCCCACCCCCGGCGCGCAGACGGAGCTGACCGTACCCGCTGCGACCTATACGCAGGATCCCGCAACCGGCGCCGTAACTTCGGTTCCGGGCGTGACGACCGTTGTCGTGACCGGCACGATCTGAATGACTTGACCGCGCTGCCGTTCGTATGATAAAATACCTGCAATACTCGCCCCGGGAGGATTCGGATGCGTCCGTTTTTCATCAGAGTCATGCTTGTTCTGCTTTCGATCGCTGCGATCGTAGGCGTGCCGCTGTTTCTGATGATGATTGCGCTTTCAAACGCTTTGGACGCGTCGCCGCAGCCGATGCTGATCGTCAGCTACGCGTTCGCAGGCGGACTGATTCTGATGGTGCTGCTGCTGATTCCGCGGCTGCTCCGGCTCCGGCGCCGGACGCAAAAGGGGCTGGTGTACAGCGATACCTACCTCGACGCGGCCGAGCTGCGCTCTGAGGTGACCCTTGCGATCGGTACGCTGATCAACCTCGGCTATGCGGTGTTCAAGCTGTTCGCCGCAGCGCGCTATCGAACGCTTCTGTTCGCTGCGGAGGCGTTCTATTACCTCGTGCTGTCGCTGATCCGGATGCTGCTCGCCTTCGGCGCCTATTCCGGGCGGCGGCGCGGCGGCGCGGAACGCGCGTGGAAACGGTATCGGAACTGCGGTTGGGAACTTTTGGTGCTCGATCTGACGATGACGTTCGTGATTGTGCAGTCCCTTCGGCAAAGCATCGACTACGTGAACCTCTCCGCGCTCGTTTACGGGTCCGCCTTCTGGGCGTTCTTCCGTCTATCAACCGCAATCGCGCAGATTATCAAGTACCGCGGAAGCGACCGCCCGCTGCTCTCGGCCTCGAAGCTGATCAACCTTTCGGCCGCGCTGATGTCGATCTATATTCTGCAGAATACGCTGCTGCTGCATTTCGGCAACGATGAGCTGTTCCGCCAGCGAATGAACACGGGCTTCGGCGTTGCGGTTTCACTCGCTGTGATCGTCATTGCGATCGATATGATCGTCCACGCAACCCAAAAGATCCGGGATATTCGCGAATCTTCCGCGCTCGAACAATCGCTTCTGAACGAATTCGAACAGAAAAACGCATAAGCATGGAAAAAGCGGAGCAGTCGACCTGATTGCTCCGCTTTTGCTGTAGGAAAGACGGCTCGTTCGATGAAAAGTTCGGACGAGGCTGATGGCAATGAACAAATGCTCTCCTTTTGCTATAAGGAAGCCGCGGTCTGCCAACTGCAGCAAAAGCAGCAAAGGGAGAGCAAGAAAATGC
>ONLX01000136.1 GCA_900318765.1 uncultured Eubacteriales bacterium | reverse complement strand
TCGCAAGAATATTTCTGTCGTCATCAATGACAAGAATGCTGTTGTTTTCCATGGTTTCCTCCGTCATTCTCTCACTTCTACGGCAATCCCGTTTTGTCTCAGCAGCGCAGCCGTCACGCCTTCCCCATCGGTCAGCGTCCCCGTAAACGTCCCGTCGTAAATCCCGTTTCCACCGCAGGACGGGCTTCTCGCCTTCAGAACGGCTCGTTCGCATCCGTACAGCCGGGCTATGCGCAGCGTCTCCTCGGCGCCCAAGGTGAATGCATCGGTTCGATCCGTTCCGTCGCTTGCAACCACGCGCCCGTCCGCCCGGCGTTCACACGGAACGCGCGGACACGGCAGACCGCCGAGCAATTCGGGGCAAACGGGAATCGCCTCCCCGCGTCTCACCCATTCGGCAACCGTCTCATCGATCGCAATCTTCGCGTCGTAACGGCACCGAAATCCCGCCAGACACGCACTGACCAAAATCATTGCATACTACCTCTATTTTGGCTAATATTTTAACATATCTTTTTTGATCTGTAAATAGTTTGTTCATTTTTTGGCGGGTCCACACGCGCCGTTTTTGCAAAGAATTACAAAAAAATGCGCCGCACGAAGATCGTGCAGCGCACCGGAATTGCGTGTTGGCTTTGGAATCAGTAGAGAACGACCTTGGAGAAGTCCTCCGCCTTGAGGCTCGCGCCGCCGATCAAACCGCCGTCGATCTCGGGCATTGCCATCAGCTCGGAAGCGTTCTTCGGGTTCATGCTGCCGCCGTACTGAATGCGGACCGCGTCGCCCGTCTCCTCGCCAAACTGCTTGGCAATCGCGTTGCGGATGACTGCGATCGTTGCGTTTGCGTCTTCCTTCGTTGCGGTCTTGCCGGTTCCGATCGCCCAGATCGGCTCATAGGCGACGACGAGGGATTGTACCTGCTCGGCCGTCAAGCCTTCGAGGTCGGCAAGGATCTGACCGGAAACGATCGCGTCCGTCACGCCGCTTTCGCGCTGCTCGAGCGTTTCGCCGACGCAGATGATCGGAACGAGACCTGCAGCCAGAGCCGCCTTGACGCGCTTGTTGACCGTTTCATCGGTCTCGCCGAAGTACTGACGACGCTCGCTGTGGCCGATGATGACGTACTTGACGCCGCGGGCCAGCAGCATCTTTGCAGAGATTTCGCCCGTGAACGCGCCCTTTTCCGCCCAGTGGACGTTCTGCGCGCCGAGCTGGATGTTCGTGCCTTCGATCAGCTTCGCAACGCAGCACAGATCGACGTACGGCGGGCAAACGACGACGTCACACTGCGCGTCCTTCACGAGGGGGATCAGCGCCGAAACGAGTTCCTTCGCCTCATCGGGCGTCATGTTCATTTTCCAGTTGCCGGCAATAATCGGTTTTCTCATCGTTGTTTCCTCCGCTTATTTGTCGTTCAGAACTGCAACGCCGGGCAGGACCTTGCCTTCAAGGAACTCCAGGGATGCGCCGCCGCCGGTGGAGATATGTGTGATCTTATCGGCATAGCCGAGCTTCTTGACAGCCGAAGCGGAATCGCCGCCGCCGACAATCGTGGTGCCTTCGCAATCCGCGCACGCCTGGGCAATCGCCTTCGTGCCGACCGCAAACGCCGGGAACTCGAACACGCCCATCGGGCCGTTCCAGACGACCGTCTTGGCCTTCAGAATCGTCTCACGGAAGAGCTCGATCGTCTTTTCGCCGATGTCGAGGCCCTGCCAACCGGCCGGGATCTCATTGGACGCGACCGTCTTGTGCTCGGCGTCCGCCGCGAATTCCTTCGCAACAACGGTGTCGATCGGGAGCAGCAGGTTCACGCCGCGCTCCTCGGCTTCCTTCATCAGATCCTTCGCGAGGTCGATGCTGTCCGCATCCAGCAGAGAATCGCCGATCTCATAGCCCTTCGCCTTGAAGAACGTATAGGCCATGCCGCCGCCGATGATCAGGCTGTCGCACTTGGTCAGAAGGTTCTTGATGACGCCGATCTTATCGGCAACCTTTGCGCCGCCGAGGATCGCCACGAACGGACGAACCGGGTTATCGAGCGCTTCGCCCATGATTCTGAGCTCTTTGCCGATCAGATAGCCCGCAACTGCCGGGATATAATTCGCAACGCCCACAGTCGAAGCATGCGCGCGATGGACGGTGCCGAACGCGTCGGACACAAAGATGTCCGCCAGGCTTGCAAGCGCCTTTGCGAATTCGGGATCGTTCTTCTCCTCTTCCTTATGGAAGCGGGTGTTCTCGAGCAGGACGATTTCGCCCTCCTTCATATCTGCGATCGCAGCCTTCGCGCTCTCGCCGATCGTATCTTCGGCAAACCAGATCTGCGTATCGGGCAGCAGTTCAGCCAGCTTCTCACCGACCGGCGCCAGCGAATACTTCGGATTGACCTGTCCCTTCGGACGTCCGAGATGCGAGCAGAGAATCACCTTCGCGTTGTGCGCCAAAAGGTATTGGATCGTGGGCAGCGCAGCGACGATACGCTTATCGTCTGCGACCTTGCCGTCCTCGGTCAGCGGGACGTTAAAGTCCACACGGACAAGCACTTTCTTACCGGCTACCTGAATGTCTTCAATCGTTTTCTTTGCCATTGATTTGATTCCTTTCTGAATATGATACTTGTTTCCAAAACGGTGTTGTCACCGTACAGAACCTGATGATTCCCGCGCGGTCGATGCCCCGAGGATTTCGTCGATCAGTTCGTCGACCGGCATCTCCTCCGCCGCTTCCTTTGAAAGCTCCGAAACCGTCCAGAGCTTTTCCTCCGGCGCGTTCGTTTTTTCCCCGACGACGTGGATCGGGATCTCATTGTCCGCTTCCATGGCGGGCGCTTCGATCAGTTTTCCGTCCGCAGACAGGATCTGCGGCACCGTCGCATGGAGCCTTGCGGCAAGCTCGGCAAACTTCCGCGCGTTCTCTTCGGCCGTTTTGATGTTCTCCTGTACCAGCCGGTCGTAGCTCGAAAGCAGCGCAGCGTATGATTCAATCTGCTCCTGCGTGGCGTCGAGCCGCTTTTGGCTCTCGGTCTCCGCTTCGCGCACGATATCCCGCGCGTTCTGATACGCGGTGTCAACGATCTGCTCCGCGTCGCGATGCGCCGCGTCCGAATCCTCCCGCGATTGTTCGAGAATTTCACCGGCCTGACGCTGCGCGTCCGAAACGACCTTCTCCGCCTGATCCGCGGCATCGGTCAGCGCGCGGGCGATCGAGCGCTCGCGCTGTTCAAACGATTGCACGCGCTCCAAGAGCGCCCCGTTCTCGGCTTCCCGCTCGTTCAGCTTCGCTTCGAGCTCGGCGATCCGCTGTGCCTGTTCCTTGATCTGTCTCGCCTTTTTCCCGAACATCTTATACCTCCAACTTCATCTGCTGCGCCTGCGTGGGTTGCTGTGGCACCGGATACTCCAGATGCCGGTATGCGTCCGGCAGCACGATGCGCCCGCGTGATGTCCGCGCCAAGAACCCGAGCTTCAGCAGGTACGGTTCGTACACATCCTCCACCGTACCGGCGTCCTCGCCGGTGTACGCCGCGATCGTATCCAGCCCGACCGGGCCGCCCTTGAAGATCTCAATCATCGCAACGAGCATGCGGCGGTCCACCGCGTCGAGCCCAAGCTCGTCGATCTTCAGCATATTCAACGCTTCCTGCGCGGTTTCCACATCGATTACGCCCTCGCCGCGCACCTGCGAATAATCGCGCACGCGTCGCAGCAGCCGGTTCGCGATTCGGGGCGTCCCCCGGGAACGGGACGCGATTTCGAGCGCGCCGTCCTCATCGATCTCAATCTTCAGAATGTCCGCGCTGCGAACGATGATCTCCTTCAGATCCTCGGGCGAATACAGCTCAAGCTGTTCCTTGATCCCGAACCGATCCCGAAGCGGCGACGACAGCATACCGAGCCGCGTCGTCGCGCCGACCAGCGTGAATTTTGGCAGATCGAGCCGTATGCTCCGCGCGCCCGGTCCCTTGCCGATGATGATATCGAGCGCAAAATCCTCCATCGCGGGGTACAAAACTTCCTCCACGTTCGGATTCAGGCGATGAATCTCGTCGATAAACAGTACGTCACCGGGAGAAAGATTCGTCAGCAATGCCGCAAGGTCGCCCGCATGCGTAATCGCGGGACCGCTCGTAACGCGCAGGGACACCCCCATCTCATTGGCAATGATCCCGGCAAGCGTCGTTTTGCCGAGTCCCGGCGGGCCGTACAGCAGCGCATGGTCGAGCGATTCGCCGCGCGATTTGGCCGCTTCGATATAAATCTGCATATGCTCCTTGACCGCGTCCTGACCGATGTACTCGGCAAGGAAATGCGGCCGGAGACTGTATTCATTTTTGACGTCCTCTTCCCGCAGGGAGGACGAGATCAAACGGTCATCCTGCATACCTTACCCCTTTGCCATGCTTCGCAACGCTTTTGTGATCAAGTCCTCCACGCTGCTCGCATCCGCAACCGCCGCAACCGCGCGCGATGCGGAATGCCCGTCGTAGCCGAGCGATGTCAGCGCGGCAACGGCTTCGGTCCGGATATCCTGCTCCAGGGGCGCCGCGTCGGCTGAGGCTCTGTGCGTGCCGATCTCGTCACGCACAGAGCCTGCCAGCTCCAGAATCACACGCTGCGCCGTCTTCTTGCCCATGCCCGTCACGCGGTCGAACGCGGAAGG
This sequence comes from uncultured Eubacteriales bacterium, assembly GCA_900318765.1. GTDB lineage: Bacteria > Bacillota > Clostridia > Christensenellales > CAG-138 > UBA3792. The sequence goes on along the minus strand of ONLX01000136.1, from coordinate 17,990 downwards.
ATTGTCCGTCACAACAGCGGCGCGCACGTCGGAAGGCGTCATCACCGAAAGCACCGACACCGCCAGTTTCGGCCCGATCCGCGTTACGCCGATCAGCTTCCGGAACATCTCGCGCTCCTCTGCGCTCGCAAATCCGTACAGTGCCTGTACGCCGTCCGCCAGATGCAGGTAGGTCAGCACCTTGGCCGACTCGCCGACGTGCAGCATTTTCAGCGTCATCGAACTGCAGAACAGTTCATATCCGACGCCGCCCGCCTCTACGACAGCGCGGTCGACCGCGACCTCATCGACGATTCCGCGAATATATGCGTACATAGCCCCTCCCTATTGAATCCGATATTCTTCCTGCGCCGGGCCCGCATGAAACGCAAGGCACAGCGCAACGGCGAGCGCATCGGCCGCGTCATCCGGCTTCGGCTCGGTTTTCAGACCGAGCAGTACACGGATCATCTGCTGTACCTGCTTCTTATCCGCGTGCCCGTTCCCGCACACCGACTGCTTGATCTCCATCGGCGTAAACTCATAGATCGGGATGCCTTGCTGCTGAACGCCCAAAATCGCGACGCCTCTTCCGGAACCGACCGCGATCGCAGTCGTGACATTGTGGTAAAAGAACAGCTCTTCAAACACCGCCATATCGGGATGGTACAGCTCACAGAGCTGCCGCGTTCCGAGGTACAGCCGTTCAAGGCGCTCGGGAAACGGCATGGACTTGTCCGTCTCGACGACGCCGAAATCGATCGGCGTAATGGACTGCCCGTTCTTCTCGATCACGCCGTAGCCCATGATCGCGTAGCCGGGGTCGATTCCCAGAATCCGCAACGCGCACCTCCCCAAAATGAATCAGTTTATTATAGCATGCCCCGCGCAATGATGCAAGAAAAAAAGAACCGTATAAAAAAACTGTTATAGCTGCGCCGGGTACGAAATCCCATACCGAAGAAAATGTGAAAAAATCCATTGCGTTCGGAAAAAAGGTATGGTAAACTATATAAAGAAATTTCTGCGCTGTGCGGTTGATCGGAACCATGCATGCGCAAGTTTTTCGACACGTTCCAAATCATTAAACTATTTACGGAAAAAGGAGGACGACAACACATGCAATACACAAAAGAAGTCGAAGAGATGGTTTGTATTGCAAAGGGACCGGACCACGGTCCTGCGCCTATCCCGGAGGAAGGGAAATGGGTTCAAGCAAAGGAAATCAAGGACATTTCCGGTTATACGCACGGCATCGGCTGGTGCGCACCGCAGCAGGGCGCCTGTAAGCTGAGTCTGAACGTGAAAAACGGAATCATCGAGGAAGCGCTGGTGGAGACCATCGGCTGCTCCGGCATGACGCATTCCGCCGCTATGGCGAGCGAGATTCTGCCCGGCAAGACCATCCTCGAAGCCATGAACACCGACCTCGTCTGCGACGCGATCAATACCGCGATGCGCGAGCTGTTCCTGCAGATCATCTACGGCCGCACACAGTCCGCTTTCTCCGATGACGGTCTCCGCATCGGCGCGGGCCTTGAGGACCTCGGCAAGGGGCTCCGCTCGATGGTCGGCACGATGTACGGCACCAAGGCGAAGGGCACCCGGTACCTGGAAATGACGGAAGGGTACGTCGTCAAGATGGCGCTCGACAAGGACGATCAGGTTTGCGGATACCAGTTCCTGAGCCTCGGCAAGATGATGGATGCCATCAAGAAGGGCATGAACCCGAACGAGGCATACGAGAAGAACCTCGGCACCTACGGTCGTTTCAAGGCGGAAGACGGCGCCGTGAAATGGATCGATCCGCGGAAAGAATAAAAGGAGGAGCAGTACATGGCTTTATTTGAGAATTATGAAGGCCGCATGCCTCAGTTGCAGCCCGTTCTGGACAAGTACGGCTTCAAAACGTTTGAGGATGTCAAGGCATACACGAACGGCAAGGGCGTAGACGCCTATTCGATCGTGGAAAGCACGCAGCCGATTTGCTTCGAAAACGTCAAATGGGCTTATGAACTCGGCGCGGCAATCGCCATGAAGGAAGGCGCCAAGTCGGCCGCCGAAGCCGCCAGATGGATCGGCGTCGGCCTGCAGGCGTTCTGCATCCCCGGCTCCGTCGCGGATCAGCGTCAGGTCGGTATCGGCCACGGAAACCTCGGCGCAATGCTGCTCGATGAGGAAACCGAATGCTTCGCGTTCCTCGCCGGCCATGAATCCTTCGCTGCCGCAGAAGGCGCGATCAAGATCGCTCTGAACGCGAACAAAGTCCGCAAAAAGCCGCTTCGCGTCATCCTGAACGGTCTCGGCAAGGACGCTGCGATGATCATCAGCCGCATCAACGGCTTCACCTATGTGCAGACCAAGTACGATTACCTCTCTGCCGACGTCAAGGAAGATCATGCATTGACGATCGTCAGCAAGACGGCGTATTCGAACGGCGAGCGCGCGAAGGTCAATTGCTACGGTGCGGACGACGTCCGTGAAGGCGTTGCGATCATGTGGCACGAAGGCGCCGATGTTTCCATCACCGGCAACTCCACGAACCCGACACGCTTCCAGCACCCGGTCGCGGGCACCTATAAGAAGGAACGCTGGGAAGCCGGAAAGAAGTACTTCTCCGTTGCTTCCGGCGGCGGCACGGGTCGCACCCTGCATCCGGACAATATGGCCGCAGGCCCCGCTTCGTACGGCATGACCGATACGATGGGCCGTATGCATTCCGACGCGCAGTTTGCGGGCTCCTCGTCCGTTCCGGCGCACGTCGAGATGATGGGCTTCCTCGGCGCGGGCAACAACCCGATGGTCGGTATGACCGTCGCCGTTGCGGTCGCCGTTCAGCAGGCGATGAATTGATTGCTGTATCTAAGAGCCGTTCGGGTTTTCCGAACGGCTCTTTTCTATTTTGGAAAAAAGTATTCGCAACGAATCAAAACTGTGCTATACTGAAGGCGAACGGAGGTGCGCTATGGAACGGATTCTGCTGTACGTTGCGCTCGTGTATGTTCCGATCGTATGCATGACCCTGGTCGCCTACGCAAAGCGGAACAACGTGCTGCGCTATATCTTCAAATCGCTGCTGATCCCGTCGCTGATGGTGCTGTACTGGATGCTGGCCGAGGTCCCAAGCCCATGGGTACTTCTTGCGCTCGCGTTCGGTTGGCTCGGCGACGTGTTCCTGCTCGGGCATCACCACTGGAACATCGGCTGCGGAATGGCTGCCTTCGCGCTCGGGCATATCTGCTACATTGCGGGCATGCTGCTCACAAAGCCCGGTCTGCATCTGATTGCGGCGGTCTCGGTGGTTTGGATCGCAGTCTGTCTGCTGCTTGCGCGGCGCTTCCTGATTCCGTATGCGCCGAAACGACTGCGGATCCCGGGGCTCTGTTATGCGACGCTGCTTTCGGGCAACTGCGCCACGTGCCTGTACCTTGCCTGCGTCTCCGGCTTTGACGCCGCGTATGTGCTGTGCTTTTTCGGCGGACTGCTGTTCCTCGTTTCGGACGGGCTGCTCGCTTATGACATGTTCGGCAGAAAAACGCGGCTCGGGAACTTCTTTGTGATGGTTACGTATATTCTTGCGCAGACCGCCCTTGCGGTGGGATTTGTGCTCCACGGAGGAATTTGAATGGAACTGACGACGATCCTTTTGCTGATCTTTTCGATCCTGACGCTGCTTGCGCTTGCGGCGGTACTCGTGCTGCTTGCCGTGCCGCGCCGTCCGAAAGGGCTGACCGACCTCGAACGCGAGCTCAGGCGCGACCTGCAGTCCTTCGGCGATATGATCACCGACAATCAGCACGACGCAAACATGCTGCAGGAGCAGCGCTTTGCGAACTTTGAACGCGCCTCGGGAACGCGGCTCGAAACGCTTTCCGACAAGGTGCAACGGATGTCGGACGGGGTATCCGAAACGCAGCAGCGCGCGGCGCAGGCGCAGGAACAGCGCTTCGCGAGCTTCGAGAAGGCGAACGAACAGCGTTTTTCGACCTTTGAGCTGACGAACGAGCAAAAGCTCGAACAGATCCGGCAAACGATGGAACGCCGGCTCTCCGCGATGCAGCAGGAAAACAACGATCGGCTTGAAAAGATGCAGGAGATCGTCGACGAAAAGCTGCAGAAGACGCTCGAAACGCGGATCGGCGAATCGTTCAAGCTCGTCTCGACGCAGCTTGAGCAGGTCTATAAGGGGCTCGGGGAAATGCAGTCGGTCGCCGCAGGCGTGACCGATCTCAAAAAGGTGCTGTCCAACGTCAAAACGCGCGGCATCCTCGGCGAAGTGCAGCTCGGCGCGATCCTCGCCGAGATCCTCTCTCCCGAGCAATACGATACGAACGTAGCGACCAAATCCGGCTCGCGCGACGTTGTAGAATATGCGATCAAAATGCCCGGCGAGGGCGACGGCATCGTGTATCTGCCGGTGGATGCCAAGTTCCCCGGGGAGACGTATGCCGCGCTCGTCGACGCATACGATTCCGGTTCGGCGGACGCCGTGAACGCCGCTGCCGCCGCGCTGATCGCCCGGCTCAAGGGCGAAGCGAAGGACATTCATCAAAAGTACATCGATCCGCCGAACACGACCGATTTCGCAATTCTGTTCCTGCCGTTTGAAGGGCTGTATGCCGAGGCGGTCAACCGCGGCATGGTCGAGGAGCTGCAGCGCGCATACCGCGTGAATCTGGCGGGGCCGAGCACGATGGCGGCACTTCTGAACAGTCTGCAGATGGGCTTCCGCACGCTCGCGATTCAAAAGCGCAGCAGCGAAGTCTGGCAGGTGCTCGGCGCGGTCAAGACCGAGTTTGAAAAGTTCGGGGACATCCTCGAAAAATCGCAGCAGCGGCTGCAGCAGGTCAATTCCGATCTCGACAATCTGATCGGCACGCGTTCGCGCGCGATCGCGCGGAAGCTCCGCTCCGTCGAAAAGCTCGATCCGCTCGAAGCGGAATCGCTGATCGGGGACGGAAAGGATCTCTGATGGAAACGGAGGTTCGTTTGGCAGCGTACAACGAGCTGCGCCGGGTCAACGAACTGCAAGGCCGATGCGCGAAAAAAGGGCTTCCCCCGCATTGAACTCGACATGTGGTCGTTCAACGAATCCGCCCTTGCGTTTTATGAGGCGGAGGGGTTCACCACCTACCGCCGATATCTGGAATTTCCTTTGGAATAAACTGCATCCGCTTCGATCGAATTCGAAGCGGATGTTCTTTTTATGCTTCTTCAATGAGCCCGAGAAGGTGGGCGTGCGTTTGGGGAAAGCTCTTTTTCAGCGATACGATGCGTTCCCCCTGCAAAAAGCAGTGGTGCGAAAGCGCAGTCGTGCAGATCTCGTTTGTCGCTTCATTGACAACCGTATAGGCAAACGTGAGCCGAACGCCCGTGTACGCCGCAAGGCGCACGTCGATGCGCACCCGTTCGGAAAAGCGCACCGGCTTTTTATACGCGACCTCGATCCCGACCACCGGCGAAACGAGGCCGTTCTCCTCCATCGCGCGGTACGGCATGCCGACGCTTTCCAAAAACGCGATCCGCGCCTCCTCCATCCACTTCACATAATTCGAATGGTGGATGATCCCCATCTGATCCGTCTCGTGATAGCAGGCGGTTCTTTCATATGAAAACATCCGGCGTCTCCCCGTCAGAACAGCCCGGTGATCCGGCCGTTCTCATCGACATCGATCTTCTCGGCGGCGGGGGCCTTCGGGAGCCCCGGCATCGTCATGATATCGCCGGTCAGCACGACGACAAACCCTGCGCCTGCGGAAACCTTGACGTTTTTGACCGTCACCGTGAAGTGTTCGGGCGCGCCGAGCTTGTTGGGATCATCCGAAAAGCTGTACTGCGTTTTGGCGATGCAGACCGGGAGCCGTCCGAACCCAAGCGATTCCAGCTGCGCAATCTGCTTCTTTGCCGCGGGCAGAACCGTGATCCCGTCGCCGCCGTACACCTTCTGCACGATCGCCGTGATCTTCTCCTCGATCGATCCGTCCAGGTCGTAGGAGAACGTGAAGTCTCCCCGCTCCTCTTCGCAGAGCCGGACGACCTCTTTCGCAAGCGCTTCGCCGCCGCTGCCGCCGTCGGCCCAGACCGTGGACAGCACCGTGTTCACGCCGAGCGCGCGGCACTTTTCCATGATGAACGCGATCTCCGCGTCGGTATCCGTCGGGAACCGGTTGACCGCAACGACGCACGGCAGCCGGAACACGTTGCGCATGTTCGAAACGTGGCGCAAAAGGTTCGGGATTCCGCGTTCGAGCGCGGCAAGATCCTCCGTGTTCAGCTGCTTTTTATCGAGCCCGCCGTGCATCTTCAGCGCGCGCACGGTCGCCACAACGACCACCGCGTCCGGCACGAGATTTGCCATGCGGCATTTGATATCGAGAAACTTTTCCGCGCCGAGATCCGCGCCGAACCCCGCTTCCGTCACCGTATAATCGCCGAGCTTCAGCGCCATCCGCGTTGCCATTACGGAGTTGCAGCCGTGCGCGATATTCGCAAACGGACCGCCGTGTACAAACGCCGGCGTCCCCTCGAGCGTCTGCACAAGATTCGGCTTCAACGCGTCCTTCAAAAGCGCGGTCATCGCGCCCGTGGCCTTCAAATCGCCTGCAGTGACGGGCCGGTCGTCATACGTATAGCCGACGATGATGCGCCCGAGGCGCTCCTTGAGATCGGGAATCGAGCTTGCAAGGCAGAAGACCGCCATGATCTCGCTCGCCACCGTGATATCGAATCCGTCCTCACGCGGGGTGCCGTTCGCCTTGCCGCCGAGCCCATCCACCAAGAACCGCAGCTGCCGGTCGTTCATATCGACACAGCGCTTCCAGGTGATCTTGCGCACGTCGATCCCAAGCGCGTTGCCCTGCTGAATATGATTGTCCAGCATGGCCGCAAGCAGGTTGTTCGCGGCGCCGATCGCGTGAAAATCGCCGGTGAAATGCAGATTGATGTCCTCCATCGGCACGACCTGCGCATAGCCGCCGCCCGCCGCGCCGCCTTTGATGCCGAAAACCGGTCCGAGCGACGGTTCGCGCAGCGCGACCGTCACGCGTTTTCCGATGCGCCGGAGCCCATCGGCAAGGCCGATCGTCGTCGTCGTTTTGCCTTCGCCCGCCGGTGTCGGCGTGATGGCCGTCACCAAAATCAGCTTGCCGTCCTTCCGATCCGTCTCCTTCAGAAGCTGCGGATCGACCTTCGCCTTATACCGCCCGTACGGCTCCAGATACGCTTCTCCGATCCCGGCATGCGCGGCGATCTCGGTGATCGGGCGCATGGGCGTTTGCTGTGCAATCTCAATGTCGGATAAATAGGTCATGGCAATGCCTCCGATGCAAAGGTTTCCTTTATCATATCGTTTTGCGTCGGATTTGTAAAGCCTTTTATGCGCGTTCAAGCCACAAAACAGCGGCCGACAGCGCGATCAACAGCAGCCCCGCCGCGCCGCAGACGACCGCCCCCGCCCATCTGCGGTTTCGGACCGAATGGATGGCATACAGCGTGCCGTACAGCAGCACAGCCGCGTTCATCATTAGGATTCCGATCACGATGCGCCTCCCGTTTCCAATACCCGCACATGGACAGCAAACGATGCCGAGAGCGAAGCATACCGCGTCTTCCACCCCGCTTCCCCGCCGAACGGGAACTGCCACAGCTCCCGCGTGCCGAACTGCATCGCATCGGCATGCGCATCCGAAAGCGCAGAGAACAGGCGGTTCAGCTCCGCTTCGATCGTCTGTTCGAGCGTCGTTTGCAGCGTCGGATCGCGCGAAAGCGCCGAAAGCGGATATTCGGGCACCGCTTTCAGCCGAATCCGCACCTGTGCCGTGCCGTCCCGCACCGAAACCTCGGTTCGCCGGTTCGTTTGCAGCTTGACCGATACCGTGCCGGTCCCCGGAAGATAGAACGTGGTTCGCCCCTCGGAAAACGTGCCGCGCACCATCGCGAGCAGCGCCGTATGCCAGCCGGAAAGCGTCCCGACCATGCGCGGTCCGTCGAACACCGCGCTGCCGATCACCGAGGCGCCGAGCACATCGCTCTGCACAAGCGCGCCGCCGATCTTCGGGTACGCTTCGCCTCCGAGCAGATCCGGTTTCGGGTTCGGATCGTTTGCGCCGATATATGGCAGCACCAGATCGAACGCATCGGAGCCGAGCGCCTCCCAGACGCTGCGGCATCGGCCGTCCGGAACGGTTCCGGACTGGGCAGCGAGCGCATCGAGGTTGTTTATCGTCTTGGTAAACGACGGGTCCGCGTCGTTCTGCAGCCCTTCATAGAGCGTTTTCAGGTCGCTTCCCGCAACCATAACGTGCACGTTGGAATGGATATCGAGCGCGCCGAGCGAAAAATCCAGCAGCCGCTCGATCTCCCCCTCCCTTGCAAGCGGTTCCGACAGCAGGATCAGCGCCGTCCGCGAGAAGCGCAGCGTCATCGGCAGGCCGGCGTTCAGCGTTTCGATCGCTTCAAACAGCGTTCGCGCTTCCGCAGCGAGCACTTCGGTCGAGAGCGTCGCGCCCTCCTCCGATCCGGCTTTTGGCATTGCCGCAAGCAGCACGATCCGATACGCGAACGTATCGCCGCTCTCGACTCCAAAGCTCAGCACGTAGATGTGGTGGGCTGCGTCGCCCTTGCTCAAACAGCCGCAAAAAGAAAGCAGAGCCAATAGAATCGCAGTCAGTCTTCGCATCGGTTTCTCCTTCCCAACAATCCCGAGAGCGGGAGCACGGACAGGGCGGCGCCCGCGGTTCCAATCAGAGAGGCAACCTGCCATCCCGCGTCGTAGAGTGCGCGCAGCAGCAGAACCGCCGTCGCGGCAGCGGCCGCAAGCAGGACCGCAACCGGCCGGATATCGCGCACGGAACAGGTTTTGGCGAGCAGCAGCGACGCGCCGTACACCATGCACCCGGAGCCAAACAGCGCCGCCATCGTCCAAGCGAACAGGGCGATCCGGTCGAACCGCACCGCGGCATTGTCGGCGTCGATCTCCACCACGAGCCGGTACAGCGGGGAGGAAAGCGTCGTCAGCTCCGTATAGCGGTACGAGAGCGCAAGGCAGACCTCGGCAAGCACCGTGAGCGCGCCGCCGAGCAGCATACCGCGCGTTCCGGCGCGCTGCACATAGCGCCACCCCTGCGCGCCGGGCGCCGTCACAAGCAGCAGCAGAACGACCGGCAAAAAGCGTAAAAGCGACTGCATGCTTTCAAAAAGAAGATGCCTCATATCGGTCAGCAGCGGGAACAACCGATACGCGCGATAGAGCGGCACGTCCGACCCGAGCCCGACGGCAAGGATCACCAGCGTGATCGGCAGCAGCACGCGCCCGGTGCGCGCAAGCGTTTCCATGCCGAGCGCCGCCAAAATGGCAAGGCACGGCACGCAGTACAGAACGATCCGCGCGGGGGTTGCCTCGACGTAGATGAAATCCGTCAGCGCCCGCAAAAAGCAGGCGCCGGGCAGCACGGCCGCAAGCAGCATCGACAGCGCGCTGCACGCCGCAAGCAGAATGCCGATCGGCTTCGGAAGCCCACGGAATCGGTCGCCGAGCCCATCGAACCCGCCCCGCTTTAACGCATCGATTCCGAGCCGCAGCAGCAAAACGGAGAGCAGCAGCGCGATCACCGTTGCGAAATACGAAACGTTGCCGTCCCGAAACGATCCCGGATCCCGGATCGAGAAGCAACCGAGCACAAGCGTACAGACCGCGGTCACGGCAAACAGCTCGCGCGGTCCGAACCGTCCGAGCCGATCGTTCACAGCCGTCCCTCCGCATTCCAAAGGTCCGGCGGCGCGGCGCGGTTTTGGAGCTTTCCCCGCACGAGAAGGGGCCGCACGGAGCGCGTTTTCGGCGCAAACGGCGCAAGCATCGGAACGCCGAACGACTTCACCGAGCACAGCAGCGCAATCGTGAGCAGCGTGAGCCCGCCGATCCCGAGAAACCCGGCAAACGTCGCCGCAACGCACAGCGCCACGCGATAGTACGCGACGCAAATCTGCGTGCTGTAATCGGGAATCGTGAAGTTGCCGAGGCCCGACAGCGCCACGATGATCAGCACGACCGTGGATACAAGGTGCGCGGCGACGGCTGCCTGCCCGAGCAGCAGTCCGCCGATGATGCCGATTGCGTGGCCGACGACGCCCGGTACGCGGATCCCGGCTTCGCGCACAAGCTGAAACACGAGCAGCAGAAAGATCATCTCAACCGGCAGCGGTAAAAACACCATGACATGGCTCGAGAGCACGACCGACAGCACCTCTCCGGTCAGCTGCCCGGCATGGTGCTCGGTCAAAGCAAGAAAGTACGCGGGCATCCAGATCGAAACGATCGCGCCGATGGCCCGCACAACGCGCAGCAGCGTCCCGACCGGGCGGCGCACCGCCGCATCCTCCGCGCTCGAAAACAGCAGGCCGAGCGTGGCCGGAAGGATGCAGGCGATCGGGCTGCCCTCGAGCAGGATCGCAACCTTTCCGCTCGCGAGCGCGGCGGCAACGCGATCGGGCCGCTCGGATTTGAGCGTTTGCGGAAGCGGAAGCCACGGGTTGTCCTCAATGCGCTGTTCGATCGCGCCGATCGAAAGCACCGCGTCCGTATCGATGGCGGACAGCCGTTTTTGCACCTCGCGCAGCAGCGCCGGATTCGTGACCCCGTCGACGTACAGCAAAGCAAGATTCGTTCCGGTCTTCCCGCCCGAGGGCAGAAACGACGCAACGAAGTTCGGCATCCGGAGGATCCGCCGCAGCAGCGTGATGTTCGTGCGCAGGTTCTCGGTAAACGCCTCGTGCGCGCCGAGCACGACGTTTTCATTGACCGGCTCGGATACGCTGCGCGATACGTAGCCGCGCGTATCAAACAGAAGGCAGGTCTTCTCCCCCGCAAGGAACACCGCGGTGCGCCCCTCCGTGATTGCGGCGATCGCTTCGGAATACGAGGCGCAAAGAGCGGTTTCATCCAGCGGGAACACCGCCTTTTGCAGTGCTTCCGGCGTGCGGACGGCAAGGTCCCCGATTGCTGCGGTTTGCGCGGGAGCGAGCAAAAACCGCCCGATCCGATCCGCGTCCGCCATGCCGTTTAAAAACGCGGCCATCGCTTCCATGCGATTCCCGATCCGGAATCTGCGAAGCGATAGATCGGTGTTTTCCGAAATGCAGAACGTTTTCCCAAGCCGCGCGGTCATCTCCTCTATCGAGGGATCCAGCTCCTCGGGCTCCTTTGGGGGCTTCTGCGAAGGGATCGGCTCGGTTTCCAGAAGCTCAAATATCTGATACGGTTCATCAAAGCGAAACAGGTTCATACGGACAGTATGACCCCGCCCCCTCCCGTTCATACGTTCGATCAATGCAGGATCTTTTGTAAAAAGTAGTGGAAAAAAGCGGCAACGTATGTTATAATAATCGTTGCCGAATTGAAATCGGACAATCGTAACGGAGGATCGTATTCCATGGCAGATGAATCTCGCCCTGTCCTTTCGGACTTTGACAGCTTCCTGTTCCATCAGGGAACGGACTACTCGGCTTACAAAAAGCTCGGCGCGCATCCCGGCAATGCCGAGGGCGTCGACGGCACCTGGTTCAACGTTTGGGCGCCGAACGCCAAGCAAGTGTATGTGGTAACCGCCGCAACGCGTTGGGAGAACATGATCCCGATGCACCGCGCGGAATTTGACCCCACCGTTTGGGAAGTGTTCGTTGCGAATGTGCATGACGGCGACGCGTACCGCTATGTCGTCGACGGGGCGGACGGCATTCGCCGCTACAAATCCGATCCGTTCGGGTTCCGTTCCGAGCTCCGGCCGGACAGCGCCTCCATCGTCAGCCGGCTCGATACCTATACCTGGCATGACGCGGACTTCCTCGCGCAGCAGGACAATACCAAGGTGCTCAATCAGCCGATCGCAATCTATGAAGTGCATCTCGGCTCCTGGAAGAAGAAATATCGCGGGGATTGGGATTTCTCCGGCTTCATGAACTATCGTGAGCTGGCGGACGAGCTTTCCGAGTACGTCAACTGGATGGGCTTTACGCACGTCGAGCTGATCGGCATCTGCGAGCATCCGTTCGACGGGTCCTGGGGCTATCAGGTCACCGGCTTCTTCTCCCCGACGTCGCGCTACGGCACGCCGGACGATTTCCGTTACTTCGTTGATAAAATGCATCAGTGCGGCATCGCGGTCATTCTGGACTGGGTGCCCGCACACTTCCCGAAGGATCCGTTCGGTCTCGAATCGTTCGACGGGACGCCGCTGTTTGAATCGGGCGATCCGCTCCGCGCCGAATATCCGCAGTGGGGCACGAAGGCGTTCGACCACGGCAAGCCCGAGGTGCGTTCGTTCCTGATTTCGAGCGCGTTCTATTGGGTCCGCGAGTTCCATATCGACGCGCTGCGCGTCGACGCAGTCGCCGCGATGCTCTACGCGAGCTTCGGCAGAGCCGAATGGCGCCCGAATATGTACGGCGGCGACATCAACCTCGAAAGCAAAGCGTTCTTGCAGCAGGCGAACTACGCGATCTGCGGCCAGACCAACGCGTACATGATCGCCGAGGATTCCTCCGAGCTGCAGGGCATCACGGGAGACGTCCGGTGGGACGGCATCGGCTTTACGTTCAAGTGGAACATGGGCTGGATGAACGACTCGCTGCGGTACCTTGAGGTCGATCCGATCTTCCGCAAATGGCATCACAACACGCTGACGCATACCGCAGACTATGCGTTCAACGAGAACTACATCCTCGTGCTCAGTCATGACGAGGTCGTTCACCTCAAGCACTCGATGGTCGAGAAGGCGCCCGGCGATAAGCCCGCGCGGCTCGGCGGTCTGAAGTCGTTCTATACGTATCAGTTCACGCATCCCGGCAAGAAGCTGCTGTTCATGGGCCAGGAGTTTGCGCAGGAGCGCGAATGGTCCGAAGCGCGTTCCTTGGACTGGGGCCTTGCAAGCGATTTCGGTCATCGCGACGTGTTGCAGTGCGTCCGCAACCTGTTGGACATCTATCGCAAGTATCCGTGCCTGTATACCGATTCGAAGGATCCGTCCACGTTCCAGTGGGTCAACCGCGGCGACGCGGATCGCAACCTCGTCAGCTTCATCCGCCGCAATCCGTGGAACTACGACGGCGCAGTGCTGGTCGTGTGCAGCTTCTCCCCGAATACCTACATCGATTACGCGGTCGGCGTTCCCGAGCCCGGTCTCTATAAACGCGCGTTCAGCACGTTCGACAGCCTGCCCGGCGGCGGCGGCTCGGCCGACGGCATCGAGGTTCCCCCGCTTTCGGCAACCGAGGCTGAGTGCGACGGCTACCCGTATCGCCTGACGTACAGCCTGCGTCCGTTCGAAGCTGTCATCTTCGAATTGCCGACAAAGGCGGAAGCGCCCGAAGCATAACCCAAAAGCTGAGAAAAACCGGCATTTTATGCCGGTTTTTTGTATTGCTGTCTTTCTTTTAAAAACAAATCTTTATCGCTTTGTTTTTATCCGAAGTACAAAACTTTTCCATAATATACCATTTTGTTAAAAAAAGTGGCAAAAAAGTGTAAATAATCGCGATTTCTGTCCAATGATCGATTGACAATCCACGAAGGAGATGATATATTGTACGTAACGAAATCGGGCGCGTTGAAAAAACAATTTGTTATCCTCATTGTCCGATTTATGAGGAGGTTTTTTTCTATGCAATTAACAATGACTACCGACTATGCAATCCGCTGCCTCCTGTACCTTTCGCAGAACAACGGTGTTTCCACGTCGCAGAAGGTTCGGGAATTTGCCCAGATCAGCAGCGACGAACATACCCGGAAAATTCTTCGCCAGCTCAAGTACGGCGGGCTTGTTCGTTCCGATAAAGGTGCCAACGGCGGCTATGCGCTTGCGCGCCCGCTGAGCGCGATCTCCTTCTTGGATGTCGTTCGCTGTACGGAGGACTCCGTCCGGTTCAATCGGCTTTCCTCCATCGATCCGAGCGAGTATACCGAGCAGCAGAAAGCCGTCGCGGGGTTCTATTCCGCCACGCAGCAGATGTTGGAAGAATACCTCGGCAGCATCACGATCCAGGAGATTTTGGACGGCAAATTGCCGACTTGGGGAAAGCTCAACTGAAATACAAACGGAAAAGGAGTGCGTGCGCACTCCTTTTTTTGTTGGCGTTTTATTCCATTTTTTGGGCAAAGCTTCCGCAAAAGCTCTCTCCGCTTGTTCCGGAAAAGCTCCGATGCGTCGGCCGCACAACAATGCTGTTGAGCCGACAGACGTTTCCCGCCTCATGGAACATACAATTGGTGACTTCGCATCCGATGGTCTGTGATCCGTACGGCATACCGCTGTTCTCTCCTTTTTTTCTTAGTATGCAGAGCGGATGCGCAAACTATGCGGCCTTTGAACAAATTTTCTTACAGCACCTGCTGCAGCATCTGCTCGAGCAGCGCTTTGGGGCGCGCGCCCGCCGACTGCTCGACGATCTCGCCGTCCTGAAGCAGCACAAGGTTCGGGATCGACGCAACGCGGAAGCGCTGCGCAAGGCCCGGCTCCTCATCGACATCGACCTTCACGAACGTGATCCGGTCGCCATACTGCTCCGCAAGCTGCTCCACAAACGGGGACACCATGCGGCACGGGCCGCACCAGGTCGCCCAGAAGTCCACAAAGACCGGCTTATCGCCGTTCAGAATCGCGTCAAAGTTCTCGCTCGTTCCGACAAGTACGTTTTCCATGGTTGTTCTCCTTTTTCTTCTTATTCTTCTTCAAAATCGGTCACCGCGATATGCAGTTCGCGGAGCTGCTTTTCATCGACCGGGTCCGGCGCGTTCGTGAGCGGGCAGGACGCGTTCTGTACCTTCGGGAACGCAATGACGTCGCGGATCGACGGCGTGCCGCAGATCAGCATCGCCAACCGATCGAGTCCGTACGCCATGCCGCCGTGCGGAGGCGTGCCGTATTTCAACGCGTCGAGCAGGAATTTGAACCGCGCTTCCGCCTGTTCATGCGTGAGGCCGATGACCTCGAACATCTTGCTCTGCAGCTCGCTCGAATGAATTCGGATCGAACCGCCGCCGATCTCATTGCCGTTGAGCACGATATCGTACGCCTTGGCACGCACCGCGCCGGGATCGGTATCGAGCTTGGGAACGTCCTCGTCCATCGGGCTCGTGAACGGGTGATGCATCGCAACGAACCGGTTCTCCTCCTCGCTCCATTCCAGCTGCGGGAACTCCGTGACCCAAAGCAGGTTGTACTTGCCCTCGGGGATCAGGTTCAGCTTTTCCGCGAGCTTCAGACGCAGCGCGCCGAGCGCCTGCCATACGACCGTATTCTTGTCGGCCACGATGAACAGCACATCGCCCTTACGGAAGTCCGCCGCTTCACAGATCGCGGTAAGCTCCTGCTCCGTGAGGAACTTGGCGATCGGGGACTGCAATCCTTCGTCCTTCCAATTCATCCACGCAAGGCCCTTGGCCCGATACGTCTTGACAAATTCGCCGAGCGCATCGATCTCCTTGCGGGAGAACTGCTTCGAAGCGCCCTTGGCAACGATGCCGCGCACGCTTCCGCCGCTCTGCAGCGCGTTTTGGAACACCGAGAATCCGGAATTTTGCACCGCTTCGGACAGGTCCTTCAGCTCCATTTCAAATCGCGTATCCGGCTTATCGGAGCCGTAACGGTTCATCGCGTCGATCCACTTGATGCGCGGCAGCGGAAGCGTTACGTCGTAATCGAGCGTTTCCTTGAACAAGCGCTTCAAGAAGCCCTCGTTCATGCCCATCACATCGTCCTCTTCGACGAACGACATCTCGAGGTCGATCTGCGTAAAGTCCGGCTGACGGTCCGCGCGCAGGTCCTCGTCGCGGAAGCAGCGCGCAATCTGGATGTACCGATCGAAGCCGGACAGCATCAGAAGCTGCTTAAAGAGCTGCGGGCTCTGCGGGAGCGCGTAGAACGAACCGGGATGCACGCGGCTCGGAACAAGGTAGTCGCGCGCGCCTTCGGGCGTGCTCTTGGTCAGAACCGGCGTTTCGATATCGATAAACCCGTTCTCGTTGAAATATTCGCGCGCGATGTGCGCAATCTTGCTCCGCATGATCAGGTTCTTCTGCATGCAGGGCCGTCTGAGGTCGAGGTAGCGGTACTTCAGCCGCAGCAGCTCGGACGCGTTGCAGTTGTCGCTCGTATCGATCGGCGGGGTTTCCGCGGCGGACAGGATCTTGAACTCCTTCACGAGCACTTCCACTTCGCCCGTCGGCATATTCGGGTTGATCGCCGACCGCACCGAAAGTGTGCCCCGAACCGCCAGAACGTATTCGGAGCGGATCGTGCTCGCGCGCGCAAAGTCCGCTTCGGACAGCGCGTTCTGGTCAAAGACGATCTGCATCAAGCCCGAACGGTCCCTCAACTGCACAAAGATCAGCGCGCCGAGATCGCGCCGCACATTGACCCATCCCATCAGGGTCACTTCCCTGCCGGCATCGGCCCGCGAAAGCTCGGTGCAGTAGCAAGTGCGTTTCCAACCGTTTAAAAATTCTCCCATCGTTTTATCCTCTCAATCCGTTTGCAATCTCTTCTGGGGTCAGCGCCGTTTCCCGCTGCTCCCCCGTCTTCATATTCTTGAGGACCGCCTTGCCTTCGGCGATCTCATTGTCCCCGATGACCAGCACGTTCGCCGCGCCGACCTTGTCCGCAAACTTCATGCCGGCCTTGACGCTGCGTCCGACATGATCCGTATCCACCGCAAATCCGAGCGCGCGCAGCTGCTGGCAAAGCACAAACGCCCGTTCTTTGGCCGCGTCGCCGAGCCCAAGCAGCATCAGATCATAGCGCAGCGGCTTTTCCACCGTGACGCCGAGCTGCTCCATAATCAGCAGCAGCCGTTCCATACCGAGACCGAAGCCGACCGCGGGCAGTTCCGGACCGCCGAGCTCCTTGATCAGCCCGTCGTACCGCCCGCCGCCGCACAGCGTTCCCTGCGCGCCGGGCATGCCCGAAACGATCTCAAACACGGTCTTCGTATAGTAATCCAGTCCGCGCACGAGCATCGGGTCGAGCTCGTAGCGGATGCCGATCCCGTCGAGCAGGCGAATCAGCCCGTCCATGTGCGTACGGCATTCGTCGCAGATATAATCCATCGTGTGCGGCGCCTCGCGCACGATCTCCTTGCAGTGCTCCACCTTGCAGTCGAGAATCCGCAGCGGATTCGTTTCAAAGCGGGATTTGCAGTCCGGGCAAAGCTCGTCGTACCGCCCCGCAAGGTATTCGCGCAGCGCCGTCTGATACCGGCCGCGGCACTTCGGACAGCCGATGCTGTTCAGCTTGATCGTAAGATCGTGCACGCCGATCGTTTCGAAAATCTCCGACGCGAGCGCGATCACCTCCGCATCCGCGGACGGCTGCGGCGCGCCGAATACCTCCACGCCGAACTGATGATGCTCGCGGAGCCGCCCCGCCTGCGGGCGCTCGTAGCGAAACACCGGGCAATAGAGATAGTACATCTTGGTCGGCTGCGCTTCGGAGAACAGACCGTTTTCCACAAACATGCGCACCGCGCCGGCCGTACCCTCCGGCTTCAGCGTAATGCTGCGGTCGCCCTTATCGGTGAACGTGTACATTTCCTTCTGGACGATATCCGTCGTCCCCCCGACGCCGCGCAAAAACAGCTCGGTGTGCTCGATGCACGGCGTACGCGCTTCCAAAAGCCCGTATTTACGGACGACGTTTCGCACGACCGATTCGAGATGCTGCCAGCGATAGCTTTCCTCCGGGAGAACGTCCTTGGTTCCTTTCGGTGCCTTATAAGCCATTTGTTTACTCCTTTTCCAAAAAATAAACGCGGTCCTTCCATCATAGGGACGGAAAGCCCGCGGTGCCACCCTGTTTCGTGAGAAGTCTCACGCACTCGAATCCAGTAACGCGGATGAAACGGCGTGCCTTTTCGGGCACGCGGCTTGCGGGTGTCGTTCGCCGCCGTCCGTTCACGCATCTTGCAGCCGTGGATGCGCTCTCTACAGAACCGACAAAACGGGTACTCTTCCGTTCAACGCCTTT
>ONLX01000015.1 GCA_900318765.1 uncultured Eubacteriales bacterium | reverse complement strand
TCGATTATATTCAGAATCTGCATTTTTCCGAAGACGATCTTTCGTATCTTCGCTCGTTGAATCTGTTCAACGAAGATTTTTTGGACTATTTGAGAAAACTGCGTTTCACCGGAGAAATCTACGCCATGCCGGAAGGTACGGTTGTATTCCCGTATGAACCGCTCGTACGCGTCAAAGCGCCGATCTGCCAGGCGCAGTTGATAGAAACGGCGCTTCTGACCTTTATCAACCATCAGACGTTGATTGCAACCAAGGCAAGCCGCGTCTGCACGGCGGCGGAAGGGGACGTTGTGATGGAATTCGGTCTGCGCCGCGCGCAGGGACCGGACGCTGGAATCTTAGGCGCACGCGCCGCGATTATCGGCGGATGCGATTCGACCAGCAACGTTCTGACCGGGCAACTGTACAACATTCCCGTTGCGGGTACCCATGCGCACAGTTGGGTGATGAGCTTTCCGGATGAGATCAGCGCGTTCCGCGCCTATGCCGAAGTGTTCCCGCATGCCTGCCTGCTGCTCGTCGATACATACGATACGCTGCGCTCCGGCGTTCCTCACGCGATTCAGGTATTCCGCGAGCTGAGGGAGAAGGGATATGAGCCGCTCGGGATCCGCCTTGATTCCGGCGACCTTGCGTATCTTTCCAAGCAGGCGCGGAAGATGTTGGATGAAGCCGGGTTCCCGAATGCGAAAATCTGCGCTTCGAGCGACCTGGACGAAACGGTCATTCACGATCTGAAGAGCCAGGGATGCTGCATCAATTCCTGGGGTGTCGGCACGCAGTTGATTACCTCCGGCGATGCGCCTGCACTCGGCGGCGTCTACAAGATGTCCGGTGAGATTGTGGACGGCAAGCTCGTTCCGAAGATGAAGATTTCGGACAACCCCATCAAAGTCACAAACCCCGGATACAAGACCGTACACCGCCTGTATGACAAGAACGGAATGGCGATTGCGGACCTGATCGCTTTGGTCGGCGAGAAGATCGATACAACAAAGCCGTTGACGATCTTCGATCCGGAGCATCCGTATAAACATATGACGTTGACCGAGTTTTCCGAGCGCGAGCTGCTGGTTCCGCTGTTCATCGACGGAACATGTGTTTACAAGGTGCCGACGCTTCTTGAGAGCAAAGCCTATTGTAAGCGCGAGATGGATTCGATGTGGGACGAATATAAGCGTCTTCTGAATCCGCATATCTATAAGGTCGACCTTTCGGATCAGCTCTACGATCTGAAAAAAGCGATTCTGAATGATCACAAACCGATTCGGGAAGGATAAAGCATGAAGCGCGCTTCGCTGCTCGGGTTTATTATTCTGTTCCTATGCGTCGCCTGCACGGTGCAGGAGACGCATTTGGTGTACCGTCCCGAACCGACTGCGGAAGCGACGACCGTGCCGACCGCTTCACCGACCCCGCAAGTCTTTTCCGTTCCCGAAGTGACCGGCGAACCCGAACGGACCGACGCGAACGGGATTCCGATCCGTGATCCGTTGAACCATTACTTCGATACGTATGTAACGCTCAGTGAGATTCGCATCTATCCGTATGAGCAGGGGATGTTCCTGGACGGGATTTTAACCAACAGCTTTCAGCAGACGCTGCGGGGCGGACTGCGGATCACATTCCGCGGGGAGGACGGAATCCTTTACGGATACGGCGATCTCTACACGGTCGGCGGTGGTTTGACCGTTTTGCCCGGAGAGAATCGGATCTACGCCGATTTACTAACCGAGGTAGATGTACAGACCATGGACTTTACTGTCGAAGTGATCGGAAAGCTTGCGCCCGAACCATAAGATCGTTCCTTTCTTCTGAATGGAATCCCGTTTCGTTTTCGGAACGGGATTTTTGATTGTGTGTTTCCTTCGACGAAATTGAAACAGTTTTTTGAATTTTGCGAAAAATGCGGACAGATTGAAAAAACTATGGTATACTGGTTGCATGCATAATAATGGAATAAAAGACCTTTCATCGCCGAAAAGCACGAAACTGCTGCGGCTCACAAAGAAGAAGCATAAGCGCCCGTTTCCGCTGGACGTTTTGTTTCATGCGCTGAAGCTGCTGGTTCTTGCTGTATTTGTCATCGGGTTCTTGGGACTCGGGCTTGTTTACGGCGTTGCAAAAGCATATATCGATACGACCCCGGTTATGGACGTTGCGCAACTGACGATCAGCGATCGAACCTCCTACTTGTACGACCGCAACGGGGAAGAGATCATGTCCATGGCGTCGATCGAATACCGCGACTGGGTCAATATCGAAGAGATTCCGGAAATGCTGCGCAACGCGTTTATTTCCGTGGAAGACGTTCGATTCTATAAGCACAGCGGTGTGGACTTCAAGCGCCTGTTTTCCGCCGCGTTGGAGGTGCTCGGCAACAGCAATTCCTCGGGCGGCAGCACCATTACGCAGCAATTGATTAAAAACAAGATTCTCGGATCCGAACGCACCTATAAGCGCAAGATTCAGGAAGCGTTTTTGGCGCTGCAGCTTGAAACCGTCATGGAAAAAGATGACATTCTCGAAGCATACCTCAACGATATTTATCTGGGCGGCTCGAACTATGGCGTCAAAGCGGCGGCGCATGACTTCTTCGGAAAGGATTTGAGTGAGCTGACCATCCGTGAATGCGCGATGATTGCCGGGCTTACGCAGAATCCGTACCGCTATAATCCGCGGCTGAACTATTATTGGGAAAAGTACGATCGCGCAGAGGATGCTTATGAAAAATACACCGTTGCGCGAACGAATACCGTTCTCAGACGGATGTATGAAAACGACAAAATCACGTTGGAACAATACCGCTCCGCTATGGCGGAAGACGTGAAGATCGTCGAAACTTCGGTCAATTCGAAGATGTACGACATGGCGTATTTTGTGGAATACTGCGTGGACGACGTCATTACGCATTGGCTGAAAGCGGATGGCGTTGCGGACACCGGCGCAAACCGCGTAGCGTATGAAAACAAATTGCGTACCGGCGGATATCGTATCTATACGACCGTCGATCCATCGGTTCAGAATACTGTGCAAAGCTCCCTCTCGAACTGGGAAAACTATCCGAAGCTTGCCGATATGAGCCAGAACGTGATCACAGAAACAATCTCCGATACGATCACGATTGAAACCATCGAACCGCAAGCTGCGGCCGTAGTCATCGATCAAAGTACCGGCGAGCTGCGTGCCATCGTCGGAGGACGCACCGAACCGAGCATCCGTAAGGGCATCAATCGCGCCGCTTCGAGCTATACCGAGGTCGGCTCTTCGATCAAGCCGCTGTCGATCTACGGAACCGCGCTTGACAACGGTGTTTCTCCGGCGTCCATTGTTCCCAACGTGGATGGAGAGATTCCCGGATGGGGCGGAGACAAGGGATACCCGAGCGGCGGTTTGAGTTCGAGCAAGCGCTACGGCCCTGTTACGGTCCGCACGGGTCTTGAACAGTCGCTGAACGTTGTTGCCGCAAGGCTGCTGCTTTCCGATAAGGTCGGAATCACGCGCGCGGTACAGTATCTCGAACGCCTCGGAATTCCCGCTTCCCAGATCAATCAGGACGGTCCGGGTCTTGCGCTCGGCACCTCGGGTATTACGCCGATTCAGATGTGCGCCGCGTATGCCGCAATTGCGAACAACGGATACTACCTGGAACCGTTGTCCTTTACGAAGGTTACCGACAGCGAGGGAAACGTCATCTTAGATGCGGATATCATCCGCGGCACACAGAAACGTGTCTATAACGAAGCCTCTACTGCATATTTTCTCGTGGATCTGTTGAAGCAAGCCGTTGCTTCCGGCACCGGTAAAAAGGCGCAGATTGACGGATATGAGGTCGCAGGGAAGACCGGAACGAATTCCGACTATGCAAGCGTCTACTTTGCGGGCATGACCTGCGATTATACAGCGGTTGTTTGGGTCGGGCATGATTATCCGAACAATAAGCTCGAAACCGGTTCGCAGGGCAGCGACTATGCTGCGCCTTTGTGGCAGGATTTCATGCAAAAGATTATGGAAGGGCATGAAAGCCGGCCGATCAATCGGGAAACGACCGAATCGCTCGGACTTGTCCGAAGAACGGTTTGTCCGGTATCCGGACTTTTGGCGACAGAGGCCTGCATCCATTATCACAATGCGAATGGCAGCAAATTCAATCTCGTCACGGATTGGTTTGATTATTCCGATGTTCCGACCGAGTATTGCGATATGCATGTTACGCTCTCGATCTGCAACGTCTCCGGAAAACTTGCCGGTGAAAATTGCTCCTCGGATACGATTGAGGAGAAGACGTATGTTCTGATCCGTCCGAACAGTCCGTTCTATTCGCTGCGCGACTCTGTATTGAATAAGGTCTTCGGCGAAACCTGGGTACGCACCGATCAGTCGATTGCGGCTTACCGTGCTTCGCTGCCGGTCTGCTCGCAGGAAACTTCGATGGATTCGCTGCGTTCAAAGGTTGCCGCGTTGACCGATGCGTGCACCGCGCTGCTGCAGGAGGAAACGCTTGCGATAGAGGAAGGGGAGCGGGAGCAGATGCTTTCCTTCTTGGATCAGATTGCGGATGTTTCCGAGTACGAACGGCTCAACGAGCTGTATGAATCGCTGCACACGCTGTATCAAACGGTTTATACTCGCACGCATTCTTGACAGAATTTGACAAAAGCGTGAAAAAGTTCGGGAAAAGTCCAAAAACTGTTGGACTTTCCGAAGAATTGTATTATACTGAAGGAAACAATTCCTGTAGGGGGTTATGGGAAAATGGCAACCAGGATTTTGATTTGCGACGACGAACCGGTCGTCCATGAGTCGCTTCGGATCTATTTTGAGGCGGATGGCTATGACGTAGTCGATGCGTATGACGGGGAAGAGGGACTCAGCAAGGCGGATGATTCCATCTCTCTTTGCGTGCTCGATATTATGATGCCGAAAAAATCCGGCATCGATGTCTGTCGGGAGATTCGCAAGCGTTCGTCGCTTCCGATTATTATGCTGACGGCGAAGGGTGAGGAGATCGATCGCATTCTGGGTCTGGAGCTCGGAGCGGACGATTATATCGTGAAACCCTTCAGTCCTCGCGAGGTCGTCGCGCGCGTGAAGGCTATTTTGCGCCGTGTCGAATCGAAAGCGAACAACGCCGATCCGAACATCATTACGTATAACGGACTGTCCATCGATCTGAACAGCTATACGGTGCTGCTGCGCGGTGAGCACGTGGTCTGCACGCCCAAAGAGATTGAAATCCTGTATATGTTGGCTTCCAATCCTGGACAAGTCTTTACGCGTGATACGCTGCTGTCCCGCGTTTGGGGCTACGATTTTGCGGGCGAAACGCGCACTGTGGACACGCATATCAAGCGCCTTCGTGCCAAGCTGAACTCCGAAGGCCTCGGCTGGAGCATCAAAACCATCTACGGGGTTGGATATAAGTTTGAGCTGGAATAAGCAACGATGAATTTCAAAGGAGAACTCTTTCGAAAATCATTCATTATCTGTATCGTATTATTGCTCCTTGCGACGGTCGTGTTGCTGGGAGCATATACCTATTTCGGTCGAAGAACGTACATCAGTCTTCAACAGGAATCGTTGAACCGTACGGCAGACGCGGCGCAGGCGTTGTTTGACAATCAGGCTTCGAGTACCGGAACCACCTTTCAGCAATATCTGGATTCGATTTCCAAGGCGAGCAACATTTCCTATATTCTGATCTTTCCGCATTCCCAGGAGAACGCATATTTCTTTGCGACGAACATTGTCAATTATCAGGAGAATGAGTTTACCCAACAGCTGACCGAACGGATTATTACAAACGGAGAAAAGATCGATTTTCATAACATTACGTTTTCGTCCGTCTCCGGATCCATCTATTCTGGCAGACCGCTCTATGTCGGAGAAGAGTTGCGCGGATGCGTGTTGCTGATTCTGGAAATCGATGAAATCACCGGCGCGTTTACACGGCTGTCCAACTCGCTTTGGATTACGGCATTGTTTTTGCTTCCGATCATGTTCCTGGCTGCGCTGTTTTTGATCAGCAATCTGCTGCATCCGATCGGCGAGATGACAAAGGTTGCACGGCAGCTTTCCAAAGGCAACTATGATGCGCGGATTCGCGAGCAGTACCGTGGGGAGCTCGGCATGCTCGCCCGTACGATGAACAACATGAGCGCTGCGCTCTCGCGAACGATCCGGCAGCTCGAAAATGAAAAACGACAGCTTGGATACATTCTGTCAAGCTTTTCGGACGGAGTTGCTGCCATCGATAAAAGCGGAGAACTTACGCATTTCAACCCTGCACTGATGAAGATGTTCGGCGCGGTTGAAGTCCATACGCCGATCGATCTCGTGCCGGATCGCATGATCTGGGATGCCTTTATGGCCGTTATGGACACGGAGGAGATGCGCACATTCCATTACAATCTTCCGGGGGAACGTGTGCTTTGGATCACAATCGTTCCCATCATGTCTGAAACGGAAGGATGCGTCGGAGCCGTCGGCTTGTTTAAGGATGCCACCGAAATTGAACAGCTCGAACGCATGCGGAATGAATACGTTGCCAACATCAGCCATGAACTTCGCACTCCGCTGACCTCGATTCGGGGGCTTTTGGAGCCGCTTTGCGACGGAATGGTGAAAAATGAGGAAACGCGCAATCGGTATTACTCGATCATGCTCCACGAAGTGGAACGGTTAAGCCGCTTGATTACCGATATGCTACAGCTTTCGCGTCTACAGTCCGGTACGGAGAACATGAATATCACGCTCTTCGACGTCAACGAACTTCTGGACGATGTAACTCTGAGCCTGATGCCCGAAGCCAAGAAGCGGAATTGCCGCATTGAGGTGGAGACGAAGGAGAATCTGCCGAGCGTGATGAGCGACCGGGATCGGATCGAACAGGTCCTTGTCATTCTCATCGACAATGCAATGCGCTACGCGAAATCTACGGTGAAGCTGATCGTTGATGACGACCCGCATGACGTCTTTATTTCGGTTTGGGACGACGGCTGCGGTATCAAGAAGGAAGATATGGCGCGGCTGTTTGAGCGCTTCTATAAGGTCGATAAATCGCGTAAAGAGGGCGGAAACGGACTGGGACTTTCGATTGCAAAGCAAATTATGGAAAAGCTTGACGAGCGGCTGGAAGTCGACAGCGAAGAAGGCAAATGGACTTGCTTTAGAATCACGATCAAGAAATACGTGAGCAATGCGATTCCGCTGAACTCCGTGGAAGAGATTGTTTCTTAAAATAATACGAATATATGGAAGTCTCCCTTCATAGGCTAAAGCATCAAACAGGGAGGCTTCTTTTTATGGACAGCAATCGTACTTATCGAAAAACTTCTCCGCATCATCGGCAACGATTTCCGATCGGTCTGCCGATTGCGCTGCTGATCACCGTTGGAATTGCTGCTTTTTTGGCATTCTCGCCGTTCGGAGCATCGATCAAGGAACGATTTATCGAACCGGTGCTTTCGTGCGTCAAACATCCGAATGAACCCAAATCCGAACAAACCGCTGAAACGATGGCGCAACTTACGCCGGCCGCGACGGAACAGCCAACCGAAGAACCGATCGAGCAGCAGGTAATCTCTTTGCAGGCGAATCCGTATTACATTTTACAGATGGGACAATATGAAACCGAATCGGATGCATTACTGGTTTCAGCGGAACTGCAGTCGATGGGTGGGGGTGGATATATCTACGATGCGGACAATGTGTACCGCCTGTTTGTCGCGGCATATACGGATGCGGACAGTCTGAGAAGTGTGCAGCAGCAGATCCGAAAAGACGGATTCGTCAGTGAAGCGTTTATTACGGACGCAAAGTCGGTCAATATCACGTTACAGGGGCCGAAAGAGGCCGTTGAGATTTTCAAAGTCGCTGCAGACGCGATGGAAACGGTTCCGAATCAACTGAGCGAATGGACGATCGCCTATGATAAACAGACAAAGACGCAGCACGAAATCAAAACGGATATACAGGGAATTTTGGAACGGACGCAGGATGCCATTGAACAGCTGAAAGCGATCGACTCCGAAGATGTGGAACCGGTACGAAGAACACTGGGAACCTATGAAAAAGAGCTATCGACTTTTCTGTCGGAATATGATAGTATAAATGAAAAGATGTATGCGGGCGTTCTGAAGCATTTACAGCTTTCTGTGATCCTGGCATACCATGCATTCTTCGAAGGAACGGAATAAGAATGGATCAGGTTACCATTTATACGGACGGAGCATGTTCCCATAATCCCGGACCCGGCGGCTGGGGCTGTGTTCTGATCTACGGCAAATATCGGAAGGAAGCCTCCGGCAGCGAGCCGATGACAACCAACAATCGCATGGAAGTAACCGCAGCCATTGAAGCGTTGCGGTTTTTGAAGCGTCCATGTATCGTTGATCTGTATACCGACAGTGCGTACCTTTGCAACGCGTTTGAAAAAAACTGGCTGAAAAGCTGGCAAAAAAACAACTGGAAAACCGCGTCCAAAAAAGATGTCGAAAACCGGGATTTATGGGAAACGCTGCTTGCGCTCTGTACAACGCAACAGGTCCGATTTCATAAGGTAAAAGGGCATGCCGACAATGCGGAAAACAATCGATGCGATGCGCTCGCGCGTGCTGCGATTCAAGCATTGTTAAAAGAACAAAAAGAATCAACGAATTGAATTTAAAAATCCAAATCTGTTCAAATTTGAAAATCGGATTCAGCAGCATCGATAGACCGGACAAAGCACAAATCGCAACCATCCAACAAATCCTATAAAAAGCTTTTTTTGCCGCTTTTTTTGAATTTTTCGTTAATAACTCTTCGTTAAACTTGTCTTTAACGAAGAGTTATTGTAGGATAGAAATGAAACAAAACTGACTGAAGAGCTGCCCTTTTCTAGGGCTTCTTTCAAAAAATATTCAGGATGGCGTATTATGAATTTTCAGGATCAAAAAAAACTGGACTACACAAAACGGTTGCGCATGATCTTATCGGAGCTTCCGGATTTTTGCGGATATTATTTTCGAGCGGCGGAATCCACAACCGGTATCTTAACCCGGTACGGATATGCGGTTGATCTTCGCAGCTTTTTTCAATATCTTGTTTCGGGTGAAATCGACGTTTTTTCAAACAAAGAGTTGAAATCCTTTACCCTCTCCGATCTGAATCAGGTGCGTCCCGTTCATATCGAAATGTTTATGGAACATATATCATTTTATTCCGTATCGCACGAAGATCAGCAGGATATCGTTCGTTCCAATCAAGAACGATCCAAAGCCCGTAAACTCGCTGCAATCCGATCGTTTTTTCGCTATTATTATAAGCAAGAGATGATTGAAAACAACGTTGCGGCGCTCGTCGATACGCCGAAGCTGCATGAAAAGGCAATCATCCGCCTCGATGTCAATGAGGTTGCAGATCTTTTGGATACCGTGGAACAAGGCAGCGGACTATCGGACAATCAGAAAAAATTTCACGAACATACTTCGGTTCGCGACACGGCAATCCTGACGTTGTTTTTGGGAACGGGTATCCGGATTTCCGAACTGGTCGGAATCGATCTTAAGGACATCGATTTTGAGCAGAATCAGTTTGTTGTCACGCGAAAAGGCGGCAATCAGGATCGGCTTGCCTTCGGTCCGGAGGTTCGCGAAGCGTTAATCGCCTATCTTGACGAGCGCCAAGAGGTGACTCCCCTGCCCGGTCATGAAAACGCTTTGTTCCTGTCCCTGCAAAAAAAGCGAATTACCGCAAGAGCCGTTGAAAATCTTGTCAAAAAATATGCGAAAGTCTCCACTCCGTTAAAGAAGATCACACCGCATAAGCTCCGCAGCACATACGGTACGATCCTGTATCAGGAGAGCGGCGATATCTACCTTGTCGCGGATGTGCTCGGGCATAAGGATGTCAACACAACCCGAAAGCATTATGCGGCGATTTCCGAGGATCGGAAACGGACCGCCGCAAAATACATCAAGCTGCGCGAAGAATCGCCGGAGGAAGATCAGTAAAGCCGTTCTCCGTTCATATAGATTCCGTCGATCTCTACCTCTGCGTAATCGGCATCGGTTTCGAGACATTTGAAACAGTTGTCACAGATTTTTTTCGGATCCAGATCGCAGTACAGATCGGAATCATCCTGCGCATCGGAACGCAGGTCTTGTTCATTCTCTTTCATCAAAGCTCCTTTTTGCCGGATCGAAGATCGATCAGCGCTTTTAAGATGGTTTCGGCAGCAAGCACGGCATGCTCATAGGTCAAGGCACCCTGCACATAGCCGATATACGGTTTGCGGATCGGCGCATCTGCGCTGAGTTCTGTTGTTGCGCCCTGGACAAATGCCCCTGCCGCCATGATGACACGATCTGCATAGCCGGGCATCTCCCAAGGTTCGGGAATGACAAAACTGTCGATCGGTGCTGCGCTCTGAACGGCCTTGCAGAATGCCACAAGCTCCTCTTCCGTATCAAATTCGACCGATTGAATGATATCGCTCCGAATGGCATTCGACGAAGGCATCGATCGATAGCCAAGCGTTTCGAACAGTTTTGCAAGCAGTACGGCACTCTTCATGCATTGGCTTACCGTATGCGGTGCCAAAAACAATCCCTGAAAAAAAGGGCGGTACGACGCTGCATAGGAACCGACTTCCCTGCCGCTTCCGGGCGTCGTCAATCGATAGGAGATGCGCTCAATCAAATCCTTTCGTCCCGCAATATACCCGCCGGTCGGCGCAATGCCGCCGCCGCAGTTCTTGATCAGGCTGCCTGCAATCAGATCCGCACCGATCGCCGTCGGTTCATCGGGTTCAACGAACTCCCCATAGCAATTATCCACAAACAGGATCACGTCGTCCCGGATCGCTCGAACGGCAGTAAAACAGGCTTCGAGTTCCGAAATCGTTATGGCATTTCTCCATGCATACCCGCGGGAACGCTGCGCATACACCATCCGGATCGAAGGATCTTCTTTGAGCCGTTCAATCACCCGATCCATGTGGATGGAACCGTTTTCAAACGGAACGCATTCGAGGCCGATTCCGAATCGTGTGAGGGAATTCGCAAGAGCGTCGTTCATGCCGATTGCGGTTTGCAGCGTATCATACGGAAGATCGGTCACCGATAGGATCCGATCGCCGGGTTCCAACACGCCGGAAAGCGCAAGGAAGATCGCATGTGTCCCGTTTGCGATCTGCGGGCGGACAAGCGCGTCCTCTGCCTGCAGCGCATCGGCAAAAACGCGATCGAGCATATCGCGCCCGATATCGTCATAACCGTATCCCTCTGTCGGCGCAAAATGTCTTGCCGAAACGCCGTTCGTTTGAAATGCCCGTAATACACGGCGAGAGCAATGCAGCGCGATCCGATCAATCGCCTGAAACTGCGATATGACCGCAGACTCCGCTTTTTCAATGGTATCGGAATACAAACTCATAGTTGATCCTCTAAATCTTTCTGTACTTGATCCAAAAGAGCCGAAATGCTCGAAAACGAATCGACCATATACCAGATCGTGGTCGGATTTCGGCGAAACCAGGTTAGCTGCCTTTTGGCAAAATGGCGTGTGTCAAGCTTGATCCGTTCTTTTGCTTCCTCCGTCGTGCAGATTCCGCGGTAGGCATCAAAGAGCTGCGCATACCCGATCGCCTGCATTGCAGGATACCGGTCCGGTGTGTACCCCTGATCGAACAAGGCATACGCTTCACGAATAAGGCCCTGCTTAAACATTTGATCGACACGCTGCTCAATTCTTTGATACAGCGCATTCCGTTCCATATTCAATCCGATCCGAAAAACGCGATACGTCCCCTCCCCTTCCTGCGCTTTTAAAAAAGAAGGGTTCCATTCGGAAAACGGTTTTCCGGTCAGCTCATAGACCTCTATGGCTCGGACGACTCGCTTTGCATCGTTCGGATGCAGCCGCGCCGCCGTTACGGCGTCTACGCGCTTCAGACGCGCAAAAAAGGCTTCCGGATCCAAAGCATATTCCTTTTCAAGCAAGGCGCGAAGATCGTCCTTACGGGGCACTGAGAAGCGCATTTCGGAGAAAATCGCGTCGGAATACAGCCCGCTGCCTCCGACAACGATTGGAAGCTTACCGCGCGAACAAATCCCGTCGATCGCGGCGCGCGCCTCCGAACGAAAACGCGAAACAGAATAATCCGTGTCCCACACATCGGCGACATCGATCATGTGATGAACGGCCGCAGCGCGTTCCGTTTCCGTCGGTTTTGCCGAACCGATATCGAGCCCACGATAAACGGCAACGGAATCAGCCGAGACGATTTCACCGTTCATTCGATTCGCGAGAGCGATCGAAACCTCCGTCTTGTGGCAGGCGGTCGGACCGACGATACAAACGACGTCCGCCCCGGTCATACGATTCTCCGGAACATTTTTTCCAGCTCCGTTTTCGTAATTCGAATGATAACGGGTCTACCGTGCGGACAGGTCAGAAGACGTTCCCCATTCAGGTATTCGGACAAAAGTCCTTCGATCTCCTCCCGCGTCATCGGTTCCCCCGCTTTGATCGCATGCTTACAGGCGCTTTGCATCAGTCTCGAACGTACCATCTGATCGACAGCCTGTTTTCCGTGTTCGGAAAAGATTTCCAACGTCTCGTGAAGATATGCTTCCCGCAATTGAATCCCATTCAGAACCGGGACCGACAAGACGTGAACTGAAAGGGCGGAACGCTTCTCAAACGTGTATCCCAATTCCTCGAGATCGCTCCGATGCTGATCGAGCGCATCCGCTTCCGAGGGCGTGAGCTTCGTTTCGTACGGAAGCAGGAGCGGCTGCGATTGAATGGAGATCGCTCGGGAGGCAAGCTGATCATAGAGCTTTCGTTCATGAGCGGCGTGTTGGTCGATCATGTACAGATTATCTCCACGCGTAACCATCCAATACCCGGAAAACGCACAGCCGATAATGGTGAACGGTTCGCCTACATCCAGCAGCGAAGGTTCCTGTACTTTTTTTTTCGGAACGTCCGCATACGAATCGGAAACGCGATAGACCGGAACGGAACCGGATTGACCGATATGAGAAAACGAATTCAATGCAGGCGTTTCCCGCATGCGATACTGTTCCTTTGCCGAAAGATACGCAGGCGAATCCAACAACGACCGTCCCGTATGCATGGGCGCATCGGAACGCGGGACATCAAACGTCGTAGCTTTCGGCTCCGCGGGCGCACAGGTCTCCAAAGCGGATTCAATATGCTGTTCCGTCCCGGACAGTGCCTCCTTGCAAGCCAGCTTCACGGTGCCGCAGACGCGCTGCTCATCGGCAAAGCGAACTTCCAGCTTCGTCGGATGAACATTTACGTCAAATTCCTGCGGCGCAAGCGATAGATTCAATACAAAGAACGGGAATTTGCCGATCATGATCCGCGTATCATATGCCTGCAGGACCGATGCGGCGATCGAAAACGAGCGAATGTATCGACCGTTTAAGAGCAACGTCTGATAGGTTCGGTTGGAGCGCGAAATTTCCGGAAGTCCGAGATAGCCTTCGATCCTTAGATATCCGTTTTCAAACCGGACGGGAAGCACTTTTTCGGCGATCGTTTTCCCGTAGACGCAATACAAGGCGTTATAAAGCTCTCCGTCGCCATACGTCTCATAGATCACTTTATGGTCGGAAAGGTACCGAAAAGCGATGTCCGGACGCGCAAGAATCATTCTTGCCATATAATCGCCGATATAGCCGGCCTCCGTCCGTGTCGACTTCAAAAACTTCAATCGGGCAGGAACCGACGCAAACAGCGCTTCAACGGTAAAGCTCGTTCCATAGACGCATGCAGCATCCTCCTCGGAGAGCACCGCGCCGTTTTCCAACGTGATCCGCGTTCCGGTCGGCGCATCCGCGACACGCGTCGTCATCGTAACGCGGGCAACCGAGGCAATCGACGCAAGCGCTTCACCGCGAAATCCGAGTGTATTCAGCCGTTCGAGATCCTCTGTGGATGAGATCTTGCTTGTCGCATGACGCAAAAACGCATTGCGGCAATCCTCTTTGGCAATCCCGCATCCGTTATCCGTCACTCGGATCAGATGCATTCCGCCGGATTCGATCTCGACCGTAATTGCCGTCGATCCGGCGTCGATCGCATTCTCCACCAGTTCTTTTACGACGGACGAAGGCCGTTCCACGACTTCGCCCGCTGCGATCTGATTGGCGATATGCGGTTTTAAAACGTGAATCAAGCCCATATTATCCCCTCAAGGCGTCCAGATATTCATGCAGTTTTAAAAATGCGTCCACCGGCGTCATATGGTTCAAGTCAAGCGTATTCAGATCCTTCAGAATCGCGCTGTCCACCGGACGAACCGACGACGTCGTCTGCGGTACCGCTTCGGTCGAACGATGCAGCAGCGGATCGCTGTGCTCGATCTCGGCCAGTATTTCCTTTGCGCGGGAAACGACCTCGTCCGGCAATCCGGCAAGCTTTGCAACCTGAATGCCGAAGCTTTTATCCGCACTGCCGCGTACGATTTTCCGAAGGAACAGAATATCGTCGCCGATCTCCTTCACGGTGATCCGATAGTTGACGACGCCCTGCAGCTTTCCTTCGAGTTCAGAGAGCTCATGATAATGCGTAGCAAACAACGTCTTTGCACCACACAGAACCGGATTCGCGATGTATTCCAAAACGGACCAGGCGATACTGAGTCCGTCGAACGTGCTCGTTCCCCTGCCGATCTCATCCAAAATCAGAAGGCTGTTCTTCGTCGCATTGTTGACAATATTCGCCATCTCGCTCATCTCGACCATGAACGTACTTTGCCCGGACGCGAGGCTGTCGCTTGCGCCGATCCGTGTAAAGATCCGATCCACGATCCCGATTTCGGCCGAATCAGCCGGTACATACGAACCGATGTGCATCATCAGCGTAATCAAAGCGACCTGCCGCATATATGTGGATTTGCCCGCCATGTTCGGACCGGTCACGATCAGAAGACGGTTGTCTTCCACATCGAGATGCACGTCGTTGGGAATGAATCCGTCCTTCAAGGTGCGCTCCACAATCGGATGCCTGCCGTTTACGATATGCAAAATCGGTTCCGTAGCTACGATCGGGCGCACATAGCGGTTCGATACGGCCACCTCCGCAAGCGACTGATATACGTCAAGCTCGGCAAGCATGCGTGCATCGCTTTGCAGCCGCTCCGTCGTTGCAAGCAGGGCTGTACGAATCTCGGTAAACAGCTCCGTTTCGAGTGTCAAAAGTCGTTCCGAAGCGCCGAGGATCTTCTGCTCCAGCTCTTTCAGCTCCGGAGTAATATAGCGTTCGGCATTGGCAAGCGTTTGTCTGCGTTCAAAATAATGCGGAACAAGATGCGTTAAAGATTTGGTTACTTCCAGATAATAGCCAAACACGCGGTTGAACCCGATCCGAAGCGTCTTGATTCCGGTCGATTCGCGCTCACGCGCAACGAGCTCTTCAAGCCAACGTTTGCTGTCCGAAGAAATCGATCGCAATTCATCGACCTCGGCATTGTATCCCGGGCGGATCAGCCCGCCGTCTTTGATGTTGACGGGCGGATTCGGCGCAATTGCGGAATCGATCAGGGAGACAACATCCTCCATCGGATCCAGATTCCGGCAAATCTCGTCGATCGCTTCGGCAGGGATTCCCCCGAGCAGCATGCAGATCGGAACGATCTGCCGCAACGAATTTGCAAGGGCAACACAATCCCGTCCGTTGATGGAACCGTATGCGATCTTACTCGTCAACCGTTCGATATCATAAATCTCATCGAGAAAGCTGCGCAGCGAGCGCCGCGTACGCATATCCGAAAAGAAGGCTGATACGGCGTCCAATCGGCGATCGATCGCTTCCTTTTGCTGCAGCGGACAATCAATCCACGTACGCAGCATACGCGAACCCATTTTCGTCTTTGTGGCATCCAAAAGATACAACAGCGTTTCCTTCGGGTTTCCATCAAAGCGAAGCGGCATCGTCAGTTCCAAATTCCGGCGTGTGGCGACATCGAGCTGCATATACCCGGCTCGCGACAGAAATCGGATCCCGTGCAAATGGGAAAGCGAATTCTTCTGAGTCTCCTCCAAATATTGCAGCAGCGCACCGCACGCGCCGATCGCAAGATTCTTTCCTTCAAGTCCGAAGCCCACGAGCGAAGCGACCTGAAAATGCTTCTTCAAGCGTTCGGCACTTTGCCCTGCGAGAAACCGAACATCCGGCATCCGTTCCAGATAAAACGCGCTTTGGATCTGCTTTGCCAAAAGCGTGTTCTCAAATAACGATTCGTTGGCAAGAATCTCGGTCGGATTCAGTCGATTGAGTTCATCAAATAGATCCGTTTCCGCATGACCGCCGTAAAGCTCGCATGCTACGAACGAACCGACGGAGATATCGCAATACGCATAGCCGATGCCCGTTTTGGTAGAGTTGACGGCTACGAGGTAATTGTTTTTGTTGGCGTCAAGAATGTTCTCCTCGATGACCGTGCCCGGTGTGATCACGCGAATAACGCTGCGTTCTACAAGCCCTTTTGCCAGTGCAGGATCCTCCATCTGCTCGCAGATGGCGACTTTGTGCCCCGCATGGATCATTTTATTGATGTACGTATCGACTGCATGATACGGGACGCCGCACATCGGAGCGCGCTCGTCCAAGCCGCAATCGCGGCCGGTCAATGTCAATTCCAGGATTTTGGAGCCTTCGACAGCATCATCGAAGAACATTTCATAGAAGTCTCCGAGGCGGTAAAACAGAAAACAGTCCGGATACTGCTGTTTGACCGACAAATAATGCTGCATCATCGGCGAAAGTTTCTGATTCATTTCGATTCTCCGTACGGTTTGCGGGATGTTCTTGCCTTTTGGCAGGCGGCACAGTTACAGCCGGAAAGATGCAGAGTCGAAGCGCGTTCGGAAACGGATTGATCCAGCTTGGCTTTGGCCTCGGCAAACGCATGATAGAGCGGAACTCTTTGAATCTCGTCGGACAGGTATTCCAGATCGTTGGTCAATCGGATCGCTTCGGCTGCATCGTAATCGGGATCGTTCAACAGAGCCTGAAGTCGGTTCGCGTCAGTTTCATATTCGGTCATCAGCTGCATCAGCTTTTCGTCTTTTTTCACAAGCTGAAACAACGTCAGATAGTCTTTCAATTCACCCATCGATTTCTTCTCCGATCAAAGAATTCTTGCTCGGCCGCAGAACACGAACCTTAGCGTATGTATTGACCCTATCTGGATTTCCCGGGAAATAGACCATCTTGATATTCGGATACTTCCCGTAAAGAAGCGTTTCATCGGTCCGGACGTCGCACCCTTCGATCAATACTTCGCCTTCGTAGCCGATGTATTTCGCATTGTTTTCCACGGTCTTTCTCACCTGCAATGCATTCAGTTCCTGCAAGCGCCGTTTTTTGACCTCCTCCGGAACCTGATCGTGCATAGCCGCGGCAGCGGTTCCGACACGTGGCGAATAAGCAAAAGTAAACGCGGCAGCAAAACCGACTTCCTCTACAAGAGATAGCGTATCCCGGAACATTTCCTCCGTCTCTCCGGGGAAGCCGACAATAATATCGGTCGTGAATTCTATATCCGGTACCGCAGCACGCAGTTTTCGAATGATCTCCAAATATTGCGCGCGCGTGTACTTACGGTTCATGCGCTTCAGAATGGTATCGTTTCCGGACTGAACCGGCAGATGCACATGATGACAAACGTGGCTATTCGATGCGATTGCCATAATCACATCGTCATTCAGATCCTTCGGATGGGAGGACATGAAGCGAAGTCGTTTCAGGTTCGAAACGTCATTCAAAAGCGTCAGAAGCTCGGCAAAGGAACCTTCTTCAAGATCGTTCGCATAGGAATTGACGTTTTGCCCGAGGAGCGTAATCTCCGTAATTCCGTTTGCGCAGAGCGCTTCCACTTCGGTTCGAATATCGGCCATGCTTCTGCTGCGCTCTCTTCCGCGGACAAACGGTACGATGCAATAGGTACAGTAGTTGTTGCAGCCAAACGTTATGTTCACAAACGCACTTCGAACGTTATCCCTGAGCTGCGGCAAGCCTTCGGCGATTGCAAAATCCTCTTCATTCGTCAACGCAACACGTTCCCCTCCGAGAACGGCTGCCAACATTTGCGGAAGCCGGAACACGACATTGGTTCCAAATACAAGGCTGACATGCGGAAACCGTTTCAGAATCTTTTTTGCCATTCCTTCCTGCTGCATCATACAGCCGCAGATTCCGACAATCAATGCCGGGTTGGCTTCCTTCTGTTCGCGAAGCGCGCCGATATTGCCCATCAAGCGCTTTTCGGCATGATCGCGTACGCAGCAGGTGTTGAACAAAATCAGATCAGCAGTTTCTTTCGATTCGCTCTCGGAATAGCCGGCACGAAAAAGGATGCCCTTGATCGTCTCGCTGTCGCGCACGTTCATCTGACAGCCAAACGTTTCCACAAAAAACGTTAAATGACGTGGATGAATCTCCTTATACAACGCATCGCAGAGCGTCATCTGACGCTGAATCTCTTCTTCCGGAATATATTTCGAATTTGTCATACCCTATCTCCATAAAAAATCAATTTATTATACAACAAAAAGGAGCTTGAGACAAGATGGACTTTCTCACAAATGCAAAAATTGGATGGGATACTATAGACTTCGATCGGGCATCATAAGACCATCAACCAATAAGGAGGTGAAACAAATGGCAACTAAGAAGAATAACAACAACGAAAGCAGCAACAAGAGCAATCTCGAAAACCTGAAGGCGGAGGTCGCTTCCTCGCTGAATATCAATCTGAGCTCCGGTGAAAACGGTGAGCTTACTTCGCGTGAAGCAGGCAGCATCGGCGGTGAGATGGTCAAGCGTATGATCGAGTACGCCGAGAAGAACATCAAATAAGAACCAACGAAAAAAATACATGGTTGATTCTTCTCCATGATCAGATAGATGAATCGATCGATAAAAAATCGCCGAATTCGGCGATTTTTTTAATTTCGTGCGATTTGTGTATCCCCGGCATACTGATCGAATGCGTAACGAATCAATTCGTTGTTCTGCAGCGACGGCGTCGTCAAAACGGATTCTGCGGCATTCGAAGCCTTCTCGATTAAGTCTACGCTGCAGGACCGCAGAAACCGCGAGAGCATCCCTTCCCCGCTCTGTCGGACACCGAATAAATCTCCGTATCCGCGAAGATCCATATCCTTTTTTGCAAGCTCAAATCCGTCGTTCGACTGCAGCATGATCCGGATCCGCTCCCTTGCCTGTTCGGAAGGATCCGAGCAAAGCAGGTAACAAAACGAAGGTCGATCGCTTCGGCCGACCCTTCCGCGCAGCTGATGAAGCGTTGCAAGTCCATAATGGTCACATCCCTCAACAATCATATAGGTCGCTTCCGGAATATCGACGCCGACTTCGATCACAGTCGTGCTGACCAGAATTCGGATCCTCCCGCTGCGGAACCGTTC
Organism: uncultured Eubacteriales bacterium; assembly: GCA_900318765.1. Classification (GTDB taxonomy): domain Bacteria; phylum Bacillota; class Clostridia; order Christensenellales; family CAG-138; genus UBA3792. The sequence goes on along the minus strand of ONLX01000015.1, from coordinate 65,831 downwards.
CATGACGTCCCGCTTCTCTTCCTCCTTCATCCGGCCGTGTAAGAGACCGATCGGACAATCGGGCAGCAGACGGTTCAGCTCCGAAAAAATCTCCTCCGCCGAGAGATTCTCATAATGATCCGTTTTCTCGATCAAGGGGCAAACGACAAAAGCTCGTTCGTCGTTCTGCTTCACGCGGTCGCGCACATAGCGATACATCGCAAGGCGCCGCGTATCGGGAACAAAGCTTGTTTGCACAGGGGTACGGCCGAGCGGCATTTCGTCAATCACGGAAAGGGAAAGATCGGCATACAGGAGCAATGCAAGCGTTCTCGGAATCGGTGTGGCCGACATGACAAGAACGTCCGGACGGATGCCCTTCGCTTCCATTTTGGCACGCTGTTCAACGCCGAATCGGTGTTGCTCATCGGTAATCAGCAGTCCGAGATCCGAAAACAAAACGCGGTCGGACAGGAGCGCATGGGTACCGACAATGACCTTAGCCTGACCGCTTCGGATTCGAAGCAGCGCATCCGCTTGATCTTTCGATTTCATGCTCCCGGTATAGAGAAGGGATGCATCGCCGAACAGCCGACGGATCTTTTGGTAATGCTGTTCCGCCAGAATTTCGGTCGGGGCAAGCAAGACGCCCTGCTTACCTGATGATACCGCAACAAGCAAGGCATATTCGGCAATTGTAGTCTTCCCCGATCCGACATCGCCCTGAATCAGACGGTTCATCGGGATCGGAAGCCGCATGTCCGCTTCTACTTCCTTCAAAACGCGAAGCTGCGCGCCCGTCGGCTGATAGGGAATCGTATCCAAAAACGAATCCAAAACGCCTTCGGTGGGAAACGCGTACCCGTTTTGCACGCGCGAAGATTCGCGAAACGCTTTCACCGCAAGGAAATAGAAAAAAGCATCTTCAAACAAAATCCGAAATTTTGCTCTTTGCAGCCGGCTTTGCTCAGTCGGAAAATGGAGCTCCGACAGCGTTTCAGAAAGCGGCATCAACGCTTCCTGTTTCAACAGAGATTCCGGCAGCGGATCGAGCAAAGTCGTTTGCTCGAGGACGGTTCGAACTGCTTCCCGAAAGACCGTTTGCGTCAGACCTTTCGGGAGATCGTAAATTGGAACAATACCGCGTTCTTCCGATTCTGTTCGTGGATTATACAGAACTTTGCCATGTCGGTTGGTGATTTTTCCATGAACGAACAAGACGGATCCGATTCCGTATTGGGAAGCGCGAAACGGCTGATTCATAAACCGGATCAAAAGTGTTCCGGTTCCGTCGCTGACACGCATTGTGACAACCGGCTTCCCTTTCGTATACCAAACCGACGGATCGGAAACCACGCGTACCCGCAGCGTCACCGGTTCATCGAGCGGTGCGGATTGAATCGTTGTCGTCGATGAAAAATCCAGATAGGAATGCGGATAGGTTCGGATCAGGTCCGCACAGGTTTCGATATGCAATTGTTTCAGGAGTGCAAGCCGTTTCGGCCCGAACCCTTTCAGATCGGATAATTGCATGGATTCCGGTAAAAAAGAGCCGCAAATGCGGCTCTGAAAGATTACTCAACGGACAGATAGTAGTAATAGAGCGGCTGTTCACCCGGCGTGAGAATAAACTCGCTGTCCGGTCGAAGCGCCTCGAGCAATTCCACCAAGGCTTCGGCTCGCTCGCTCTCCACCTGATCGCCGTAGTAGAGGTTGACGATCGGATCATCGATTCCGCTTTTTTCCACCATACGATCGATCAAATCGCGAACGGTTTCATCGATATTGGTCTTGACGGAAACGATCTCATTGTCCATCAAACCGATGATATCACCTTCGTGAATCTGATTTCCGTTGAAGCTGGTATCGCGGATCGCATATGTGACAGCGCCCGAAACAACGGAACCGATCGAATCCTCCATGGCGGAAGTATTCTCTTCCAACGAAGCGTCGGGATTGAACGCCATCGCCGCGGTGATGCCCTGCGGAATCGTCTTCGTCGGCAGAACGACAACATTGCAGGTGCAAAGCTCCATTGCCTGCTGAGCGGCAAGGATGATATTGGAATTGTTCGGCAGAACGAACACATTGCGTGCGTTGCAGGATTTGACCGCATTCACGATCGTATCGATGCTCGGGTTCATCGTTTGTCCGCCGGAGATCAGCTGTTCCACACCGATGTTATGGAAAACTTCATCGATACCGACCCCTGCCGAGACGGCTAAGATTGCATATTCCTTCTCGCTCTTCTGACGGCTGGCAAGCAACTGACGGTTCTGTTCACGCATATTCTCTATCTTGAGCTTATCCAGTTCGCCGAACTGCAATGCGAACTGCAGTACGTTGCCCGGGCAATTGGAATGCACATGTACTTTGACAAAATCATCACCATGCGCAAGCACAAGCGAATCGCCGATGTTGTTGTAATACTCGCGAATCTGATCCAGATCATTTTCTCCGAAGCCTTCCTTCAGATGAATGATGAAGAACTCGGAGCAATAGCCGAACTCGATTTCTTCTGTGCTGATCGATTCAAAATCGGCGCTGTTTCCCTGCTCCTCTGCTAGGAACGTCTTCTCTTCCTTTTCTACGGGTTGTTCGGCTGAGGATATCTCTTCTCCGTTCAAAACCGCCATAAATCCGCGATAAACGCACAGAAGGCCCATGCCGCCGCTGTCTACCACGCCGGCTTCCTTCAGAACCGGAAGCAAATCAGGCGTCTTTTCCAACGCGGCTTCTCCGGAAACGAGAATGGCTTCCATCAGCTGATCAAAGCTCAGCTCGGGCGTCTCCTCCGCCTTCTGCTTGCATGCTTCCGCGATCAAACGGGAAACGGTCAGAATCGTACCCTCTTTGGGGCGCATAACGGCTTTATAGGCTTTATTGGAGCCTGCTTCCAGCGCATTCGCAAAGTCCGCAGCCGTAAACTCTTTAGCGCCTTTGAGCGACGACGCAAAGCCGCGGAACAGCTGCGAAAGGATCACACCGGAATTGCCGCGTGCATTTTTCAATGCGCCGATGGATACAGCATCCATTACCGTACTGACCGATGCTCCGTTCGGAACGGAAGCGAGCTCTTTTACAGCGCCCTGCATGGTCATCGACATATTCGTACCGGTATCGCCGTCCGGCACCGGAAAAACGTTCAAAGAATCGACATAAGAACGATTCAGTTCCAGATTGGCTGCACCCCCGAGAAACAGATTTCTCAGCAAGTCGCCGTCAACGGTATGTACTATCAATGCTCTAACCTCCGTTCGTCGTCAGTTAACACGAATACTTTCTACGAAAATATTCACGTTTCGCACGGGAACGCCGGTCATATCCTCAATGCGATACTTTACATTCTTCTTGGTATTCTCCGCAACAGCCGGCAGAGAAACGCCGTACTGCAACGCGACATGCAGCGAAACATCCACCTGCGCGTCGTTGATTTTCTCGATCTTCACACCTTTTTGCAGATTGTCTCCGCCAAAAAGCTCGACAAACGCATCACCCGCAGTACGGGCGCACATGCCGATAATCCCGTAATTTTCCATTGCGGCATAACCGGCAATAACAGCGATGATATCTTCGGAAATATGGATCTTTCCGATATCGTTCACAAGACTAAGCGCCATATTGCAGCCTCCTTTTCATGATTCAATATACGACACAAATGCCGTGAATTATTCGTTCTCTTCCCACGAACCGTTGTGATAGACTTCCTGAACATCGTCATTATCGTCAAGACGCTCCAGGAACCGCTCGATCTTCTCGATCGTCTCGGCATCGGTGATCTCGGTCGTGTTCTGCGGAATCATATTGACTTCCGCGGTCAAAAACGTATATCCATACCCTTCCAACGTTTCCCGGACGGCAGAGAAATCGTTCGGCGCGGTGTAAACTTCAAACGCATCGTCATTCGAAACGAAATCCTCCGCGCCGGCATCGAGTGCCTGCATCATCACTTCGTCTTCATCCATCAAAGCAGTCCGTTCGATGACGATCTGTCCTTTTTTATCAAACATCCAGGATACGGAACCGGAGTTGCCCATGTTTCCGCCGCTCTTATCGAAGATATGCCGCATTTCCGCCGCGATCCGGTTGCGATTATCGGTCAGAACATCGACGATAACAGCGATGTTGCCCGGGCCATAGCCCTCATACGTGATCTCTTCATAGTTGGCAGCGTTTGCGTCACCCATGGCCTTTTTGATCGAACGACTGATATTGTCATTCGGCATGTTCGCCGCCTTCGCTTTGGCGATAACGTCGCGCAATTTCGAGTTGTTGACAGGGTCTCCGCCGCCGCCCTCTTTTACGGCAATTGCAATTTCACGACCGATCTTGGTAAAGATTTTCCCTTTTTGCGCATCGGTCTTCTCTTTTTTGTTTTTAATGTTTGCCCATTTGGAATGTCCGGACATGGTAGTTCCTCCCTAATAGTATATCCATATCAAAGCAGCGATGCCGCTTCTTCATCGAGAATAAACGTTACATTTTGATGCAGCTGCAGATAACTTGCCGGCTGATCGCTTTCCACCGATCCTCCGAGCGCTTTTGCAGCTGCCTGCGCTGAATCCTTTCCGGTTGCGACAACCAAAAGCTTCTTGGAGCGCATGATCGTTGCAAGCCCCGCTGTAACAACCTTTTCGTTGCCGATCAGTTCCACATGCGTAATCGGCGCCATCTCCGCGCCCGGGAGATTATACAATAAACTCCCGTCGCTTCGCAAGACCAAAAGTGAAAAATCAAGCCCGCCGTGTTCGAGGATATCGTTCTCGTAATCGGTGCATATCTCGGCCCAGTTCCGATTTTCCCTATAAGGAATCGTATACTGCGAATCGTTCGGAACAAATCCGGAAAACAGCGATTCCTCCAAAAAGCTGCGAATGTTCGCCGTTTGCTCTTCCGTCGGAACAAATTCGCAGAGCTGATAAATCCGCGCATTCCCGAATGAGAAAACACCGTTCGAGAGCATTGCGTTCATCGAAGCATAGGTTTCCTCAAGCATGGAATCGTACGTAATGCCGACAGACGCATAGGGATTCTCCATCAGCGCGGCGGCAAACATCGTCGCCGCAGCGACGCCGGCGGTATGCGAATCCGGATAAATCAAAACGCTCATTCCAATTCTCCCGAAGCCGCAACGGATTCCAGGAACAGCAAAACGTCCCGATAGACTTCGTCACGGTTGATTTCGTTCAACATTTCATGCCGTCCGCCTTCGTACAGCTTCAGGCACGGTTCATGACCGGTTTTTTTCAATCTGCGATACACCTGTCGTACGCCCTTGCCGTTGTTTCCGACCGGATCCTGCGTTCCGGAGAACAGCAGAATCGGCTTATTCGGTACGCGCTCTGCCCAGGTTCTCGCGGAAATTTCAGAGAGGCCCGAAAACAAGTCGTAGAACCCGCAGGAGGTGAAAACGAATCCGCACAGCGGATCTTCGATATAGCGGTCGACCGACGCATTGTCCCGCGAGAGCCAATCAAACGGTGTACGCTGCGGTTTGAACTGCTTATTGTAGGAACCGAATCCAAGCTTATTCAGCGTATGATTCTCTTGTTTGCCGTTCCCCTTCCGGATCGCAGACTTTGCGATTGCTTTTGCGATCGAAATCGCCGGGTTGCTGCCCGCAGTACCGGAAAAAATAAACGCGTTGAAATCCTGGCCGCGACGGCCGGCATAGGTCCGCGCAAGAAAGCTGCCCATCGAATGACCAAACAACACGCGAGGCAGTGCCGGATAGTCCTTCAAAACCATATCATGCATCGTGATATTATCGGCAATCAGATGATCCCACCCGTCTTTCTCACCGAAGAATCCATACGGCTCGCCTTCACGGATGGATTTCCCGTGGCCTGCAAGGTCCATCCCGTACACAAGAACGCCGTTCTCTGCAAGAAACCTTGCAAACGCATCGTAGCGAGCGATATGCTCCGCCATGCCATGAATGATCTGCAAGCAGATGCGAGGCTCTTCCGGCTGCCAGATCTTGAATTTGATCTCACAGATTCCGGTTGCGGAAGGAAAGTGTTTCTCACGGACAACGATTCCCATAAAAATACCTCTGCACATGATAAGATACATTATCTTACCATATCAGAGGCAAAATAGCAAGTCAAAGCCGAATTTTTTTCTGTGGGTTCAAAAACGTTTCGTCCGACGGCTCATGCGTTACAACAATTGCAAGTCGCGCCGTACGGATTAGATCGGCAGCGATGTGCTTATTCTCCGTATCCAGACCGGTAAACGGTTCGTCCAGCAGAACAACATCCGATCCGAACGCGAAGGCGCGGGCAAGCGAAACGCGCTGCTTCTGTCCGCCGGAAAGATTCTTTGTAGGGGTGTTCGATTCCGCAGAAAGGCCGAGTCGGTCCAGCAGTGAAAGCGCTGTCTCCCGATCGGAAACGAGGGCAACGTTTTCGAGCGCCGTTCGCCACTCGAGCAAGCGAGGCTCCTGAAAAACGAAGGAAACGGTCCTTCCCTCCAAGCCCATAACCGAACCGGAGTCAGGTTGTAACGTTTTTGCCAAAACGCGCAAAAGCGTCGTTTTTCCGATTCCGGAAACGCCTTGCAGCTGCACAATACCGGTATCCGGAAGTTCAAAGGAAGCGTGATCGAAAACGGTTTTTCCATCGAACCGAACGGTCAGATTTTCAATTCGTATCATACCTCTGAACTCCTTTCCGAACAAGCAGGTTCAGCACCTTCTCCATAAGAAGCGAGAGCAGCACGACCAAAACCGTCCAAGCAATCAGATCCGGCGTCTCCAGATAGATTTTGCTGAAATACATCCGATTTCCGATGGCAAATTTCGGCAGGGACAACACCTCGGCAGTAATGACCGATTTCCAGGCAAAGCCGAGTGCGGTGACTGCGGACGCCAAGATTTGCGGAAGCATTTGCGGCAGATACACAAGGCGAAATCGTTTCCATGGAGAAAAGTAAATCTTCCCCATCTCGATGAGCTTTGCATCCAAGGACAGGATTGCCTGCTCGGTCGTCGCCCAGAGCATCGGCGCGACCATGATCGCTACAACCGTGACCGGAACGAATCCGGAGGCGATGGAGACAAGCAGAAGCAGAACAAAGGAGAGAATCGGTGTGGATCGGATCAAAACCCGCAGCGGAGACAGTACAAAATGCATTGCTTTGCTTTTGGCGGTAAGGATCGCGAGAATGATTCCGATTGCAGCGCCGATCAGATAGCCTCCGAGCAGACGCATAAACGTGAATCCGAGATCCTTCCAGCAAGCAGGATCCCGCATAATCAAGATCAGACGTGATCCGGTTTCCAAGGGCGATGGCAACAGCAAACTGCTGCCGACGAGCATCGACAGCAGCTGCCATATTCCGAGATACAGCAGAATCAGAAACGGTATCCTGCCATATTGTATGATCGGATTCTTACGGGACATAGTAAAATGCTTCATCCGGGAGAGTTCCGCCGACGGACGCCGGATTTGCCTGATACAGCGTATCGAGCATAGCGGAGACGAGTTTCTTCATGGACTCCCCGGTTTCCAGAACGATGTTGCAGTTCGGAATCGCTTTCTTGGCAATCGGAGCGGCCGGGATGATTCCGTATTCCACGACCTTTTCGGCCGCGTTCTCGTCTGTCTTGACGCGTTCTGCAGAAGCCGCTGCATCCGCAAGGAATTGATTCACTGCGTCCGCATGTTCTTCCAGATACGCTTTTCGGACGATGTATACGCCCTGAACCAATGCGGCTTCGTTGTGCTCCTGCCAAAGATTATTGGCCGAAAGCGCAACACGAACGGTCTCTCCCTTCGTGCAGGCAACCGAAACATGCGGTTCCGGCAAAAGCGCGACCTCGGCTTCGCCTGCGATCAGCTTCGCGATCAGATCCGTATTGTCAGCGATGTATTCGACCTGAACGGAATCGACCAAATCATTCTGGCGAAGGATTTCCGCAAGTACGTATTCCGGCGTGCTCCCCTGCCCTGTTGCGTAGATCGTCTTTCCGGCAAGATCGTTTACGGAATGAATCGTGTCGCCATTTTCGAGAAAATACAGAACACCGAGCGTATTTACGGCAATCACAGAGACTGCGCCATTCGTTTTTTGATACAAAACCGATGCAAGATTGATCGGGACAGCGGCAATATCCACTTCACCTTTGATGATCTTCGGGCTGAGCTGATCGGGTGCGGTAAACAGTTCAACGCTGTAGCGATCGGTCTGATCCATGAGATAGGATAAGCCGACGCCGGTCGGTCCCGCAAGGGCACCGACGCGAACGGGTTCTGCTGGCAATTCCGGTTTGGGCTCCTCGGTCGGCTCCGCAGTAGGTTGTTCCGTCGCTTCAACAACCGGTTCAGAGGTTGCCGATTCGATCGGTACAGCGGACGGTTCCGGGGTCGTTTCAATTTGCGCACCCTTGGTGCAGGCAAAAACGCTTGCCATAAGTGTCAGTGAAAGTAAAACAGTAAAAATGCGAAGTACAGTGGTTTTCATGTTCAGATTGATTCCTCCAACAGTATGATTTTCTTTCCGTCGCGCAGAATTCTCCCTTCTGCGCACAGGGTATCCAAAGCACGGTATAACGTTGCGCGGCTCAGGCAAAGCGTGTCGGCAAGCTCCGTATAGCTTTTTACGGTCAGCACGCCTTCCTGACTTTCCGAAGAAAAGTAGGACATCAATTTGCCGGGAACGCTGTTTTTCGAAAGCGCATCGAGCCTTCGGTTCAGAAAACGAATCCGTGTCGTCAGATACCTAAGATAGTTTTTCAAAACCGATTCGTTCTGCTGACACCAACGCAAAATCGCAGCTTCGTTCCAGAAGACGACACGACACGGCGTCACACAACGGATATCGACCACGTATGTTTCGTCTTCGCAGAACACGGACGCTGCTCCGAATAAGTCGCTTTCTCTAAGGCGACTCATATGCATCAAACCGCCATCCGTTTTCCGTTCAACGACCGCCTGCCCTTTCAATAGGATTCCGAGCCGATGGTGGGTTGATGCACGTCTCATCAGATAGGAACCCGCATCAAAGGTCAAAACTGATACATCCGACTCAGACAGAAGGCGTTCAATCTCCTCAAGGGAAATGTTTCGAAAGAGCGCACAGGATACAATTCGTTTTAAATCGGCTCGATTCAATGCAATTCACCTTATTATTTGTATCAAATGATACAGAATCATACAATAAAACTTTTCACTTGTCAAGAGGATTTTCATGATGCTATAATAGAACCATGAAATGGATCAGTTGGAATGTGAATGGGCTGCGGGCATGCCTGAACAAAGGATTTTCGGAGTTTCTGCTTTCGGAACAACCGGATATTCTTGCGCTGCAAGAAATCAAGATGAAGCCGGAACAGGCCGATTTCTCGTTTGATGGGTATCATATCATTTGGAACAGCGCAGAAAAGAATGGCTATTCCGGAACAGCTGTTTTAACAAAGCGTCTTCCCGACCAGGTTCGGTTCGGCATCGGCTATCCCGAGTTGGACGCCGAGGGGCGCTGCATTACGTTGTTCTTCCCCACATGTGCGTTTGTAACGGTGTATACACCGAACGCACAGGACGGATTGAAACGTCTCAACACGCGCATGGAATGGGAGGATCGTTTCCGGGTCTATCTCGGCGAGCTTGCCAAGGATCGTCCGGTCATCGTATGCGGGGATATGAACGTCGCCCATCAGGAGATCGATCTGAAGAATCCTGCGACGAATCATCAAAACGCCGGTTTTTCCGATGAAGAACGCGCTAAATTTACCGAACTGTTGAACAGCGGTTGGATCGATACGTTTCGATATTTGTATCCGGATCGACGGGATGCATATTCCTGGTGGAGCTATCGGTTCCGCTCCCGTGAGCGAAATGCCGGTTGGCGTATCGACTACTTTTTGATGCGCAAAGAAGACGCTCCTTTTCTGAAGGAGCACACAATCTATTCGAATGTGTATGGCAGCGATCACTGCCCCGTCGGTATCGTTACGGAGGGCTTATGAAACTGATTTTGGCGTCACAATCCCCACGGCGGCATGATATTCTCGGTTGGATGGGAATCCCCTTTGAAACGGATATTTGTACGGAACCGGAAATTCTTCCGGAGCAACTCACGGCGCGTGATACCGTGATGCATCTTGCGCTTCAAAAAGCTACATTTGTACAGCGGAAACACCCGGGCGACTACATTTTAGGAGCCGATACCGTTGTGGAATTCAACGGAAGAATACTAGGAAAACCACACTCGAAAGAGCAGGCGATCGAGTACCTATCGATGCTGCAGGAAAACACACATACCGTCTTTACCGGCGTTGCGCTGCTGCATGGTGATACCATCGATGTACGCTGCTGCGAAACCGAAGTTACCTTCTGTCCAATGACCGATACGGAGATTCGATGGTATGTTCAGACCGGCGAACCGCTGGATAAGGCCGGCGCATACGGATTGCAGGGACTCGGTTCGGTGTTTGTTCAGGGGATGAAAGGAAACTACTTCAACGTCATCGGCCTTCCCGCGCCGATGGTGTATCGGATGCTTTTGGAGAACGGATTTTTAACGGAAGATCGAACATTTTCGGAATGAACCAGATACTGCAGGATAAAATTGCTTTGCTTCCCGAGAAGCCGGGCGTCTATAAAATGCTGGACGATCACGGCGAAGTGATCTATGTTGGAAAAGCAAAAATATTGAAGAATCGCGTACGTCAATACTTTCAGACGAACAAGAATCATTCTCCGAAAGTTTTGGCGATGGTATCGCATATCGCCGATTTTGAAACGATTGTCGTCAGCAGTGAAACGGAAGCTCTGTCTTTGGAAAGCAATCTGATCAAAGCGTTCTTGCCGAAATACAATATCCTGCTTAAGGATGATAAACACTTTCCGTATTTCCGAATCGATTTACGGCAAGACTTTCCGCGGATCGAAATCGTGCGCCGTGTCAAGCAGGACGGTGCGGTGTATCTGGGACCGTATATCGTCGGACCGTCGATCCAGGAGGAGCTTCGCTTGGCGTACGACCTTTACCCGATCCGGCATTGCAAGAAGAATATCGAAAAAGCAATCGCCCGTCGCGAACGGCCCTGTCTCCTCTATCATCTCGGAAAATGCTGCGCGCCATGCAGCGGTCAGGTTTCCCGGGAAACGTATCATGCCTATCTGCAGGAGATTATCAAACTGTTTGACGGCAAATCCGGCGATCTGATTCCGAAACTGGAACAGAAGATGGCGGAGTATGCCGAAGCGATGGAATTTGAGAAAGCCGCTATGATCCGGGACAAGCTGAAAGCGCTTCGGGCTTTACAGGAAAAGCAGGTCGCAATCACGGTGAAAGGGCTATCCGCAGACGTCTTCGCTGCCGATTTTCTCGGCGACGCGTTGATGATCTTCGCGCTGTATGTGCGTAACGGAAAGGTCATCGGAACACACGCGTTTCCAATGGCTTCCGAAGGGGATTCCGATCTCAATTCCCTTCGCAGCGCTTTTCTGATGCAGTATTACGGAACAAATGATGTGGAGATCCCGAAAGAAATCCTTCTCGACGGAGAATACAGCGACAGCGTTGCCATCGCTGAGATTCTGAGTGAAAAGCGTCACAGCAAAGTTTCTGTCTCCATTCCGCAACGAGGTGAAAAGAAGCGCCTGACTGAAATGGCAAAGCACAACTGCACCGAACTTTTGGCAAAGAACGCGGAGCTGCAGCGCAGAGCATGGGAACGGGATGAAGGCGCTTTGCTGACTCTCTCGGAAGCCCTCGGGCTCGATGCTCCTCCGAGTCGGATCGAATGCTTCGATAACTCGCACCTTTTTGGAACGAATACGGTTTCTTCCATGGTCGTCTTTACCGACGGAAAACCGGACAAGGCCGAATACCGGCATTATCGTATCCATACGGTACAGGACGGAGACGACATTGCATCCATGAAGGAAGTTTTGACGCGCCGGTTCTCTAAGGAAGGAACGATGCCGGATTTGCTCCTTCTCGACGGCGGGAAAACACAGCTTGCCATCGGTGAAGAAATCCTGCGCGAGACGAATCATGAAGATATTCCGATCGCTGCATTGGCCGAATCGGAAGAATGGCTGTACATCCCAGACCGTGAAGAACCTATCATATTACCCAGGAACAGCGCTTCCCTGCATCTGGTTCAACGCATCCGGGATGAAGCGCACCGATTTGCCATTACATACCATCGAAACCTACGGTCCAAATCGGCTCTGTATTCGCAATTGGATCAGATTCCGAAAGTAGGCGAAAAACGGAAACATGCGCTTTTGGATCGGTTTTACACGGTGGATGCCATCAAAGCGGCAACCAAAGAGGAAATCCAGAGTGTGAAGGGAATGAACGAACCGGCTGCAGAAGCAGTGTATCAATACTTTCATCCAAAATCATAAAAGCGGACCGGGCCTCCCCGTCCGCTTTTGTTGTTCATTCCGATTATAGGGTCATTGCCGGAACGTACTGATTGCGAATCGCAAGTACAATACCGGACAGCAGGTTGATGCCGGAAGGGCCGATACTTCTTGCAACACGGCTCGCATCCGCAGTAACCGTCCGATACGGTGCGTCGGAAAAAATGCTTTGCAAGAGTCGAAATGTATCTTCACTTACAAGACCTTCCCCTGCCTGCAAAAGCAGTGCGCCGGAAACATCGGTCGTATGCGTTGCAGCCGCTGTTGCAATCTCCCTCGTCAGCCCGCGAACACGTTCACGTGATCTGCCAAGCGCCATGGAAAGCGCTGCATACCCAGCAAAGTATCCTTCCAGCAAGTCATCCGAATCGGGCGTGATGCCATTTCCGTAACCGGTCAGCGCAGCTCCTGCTGCGCAGCATTCCTCGACATCCTGATCATAAACAGCACGGTGCAGTCGCGGAAGGAGCTGTGAAACAGTTTCCGCAGTTGAATCCAATCGTTCGCCGGTCACGAGCGCGGCAAGCGGATTCGTGCCGGAGCCGCTTTCCACGACGCGAATCAAATGCCGGATCCGCAAATTCAGGTCCATCGGCAAAAACAGCGTTTTCATCACATCGATCGAAAGCTCAATATCCGTCGACTGTGATAGGTCAATTACAAAATCGGACTCCTCAAACGTGATCCGTTCATCCTCGATATGGACAAGCTGCCCTTCCTCAAGCTCCGATTCGTGGAACGGTTTGGTCTCGTTAATGATCAGCGAAAACGGCTGCAAACAGCTCGTGTTCGACAAAACGGAAAGATATCCGATCTCGGATTCAATGCGCAAGCTGCTCGGAGAAAGCATACGAATGATGCCGCGACAGGGCCGCATTCGAACGTATGCATGGAGACGTTTGCAAATTTTTCTCGCGTATTCGATCATAAGAAAACAAGAATAGAGGGAACGGTTTCGTTCCCTCTATAACGGGATCGGATTATTCGTCTTCGGGGAGCGTTTCCGGGATATGCAGTTCAACGGGTTCGTTGCAATTCGGGCAGATCAAGCCGTCCGGCGAATCCAACATATCCTCGTCGAAATAGATCGTCTCTCCGCAATTCGGGCAAACGACTTCATAGAATTCGTCGTCTAAATCTTCGGCGTCGAAGTCTTCATCCTTGTCGTCATCCTCATCGAAAAGAATCTCGTCGTACTCATCGAGATTGTCGAAAATCTCTTCCACGCTGTCCTCGAGATCATCCAGAATATCCTCATGATCGGAAAGTTCCTCTGCAATGACATCCAGCGTATCGACAATTGCGGTAAACAGCTTGGAATACTTGTCTTCCTGAATGTTCATGCCTTCCATCAGGCCGTCCAGGTATGCAACTTTCTCGGAGATTCTGCTCATTTCCCTACCTCCTCAATCAAAATCCTTACAGTCTCGACATATATTCGCCGGTTCTTGTATCGACGCGGATCGTATCTCCCTCGTTGCAGAACAGCGGAACTGCGATTTCAAGACCGGTTTCGAGGGTTGCGGGTTTGGTCGTTCCGGTTGCGGTATCGCCCTTGAAGCCGGGTTCGGTATGCGTGATCGTCAGTTCAACGAAGTTCGGCGCTTCAACGGAGAACGGGCTGCCCTTATAGAAACGAATCTTAACGCCGTCGTTCTCTTTGATGTACTGAATCGCGTCTTCAACCTGATCATAATTCAGCGGAATCTGATCGTAGGTTTCCGCATCCATGAAGTAGTACAGTTCGCCGTCGCTGTACAGGTACTGCATATCCTTCGTTTCGATATGCGCGAGCGGGTACTTATCCGTCGGGCTGAACGTACGTTCCAGCACCGCTCCGGTCATAACGTTCTTCAGACGGGTCCGAACAAACGCTGCGCCCTTGCCCGGCTTGACGTGCTGAAAGTCTGCAATCGACCAAACGTTGCCGTCGATCTCTACTGTGACACCCTTACGGAAGTCGCCTGCCATAATCATAAGAAAGTCCTCCAATATAGATTAATATGTGATTGAATAGCCGTTATTCAATGATCTGCAGTTCCTTGGTAGAAACGCAGAAATTTCGTTTGCCGGTCTCGGTCACTACGCAGCAGTCTTCAATGCGCACGCCGAGTTTTCCTTCAATGTAAATCCCGGGTTCAACTGTGATTGTCATGCCGGGTTCAAGCACCGTTTCACACGTTACTGCGGCGCGGGGCGATTCATGAATCAACAGACCGAACCCGTGCCCGAGCGAATGCCCGAAACAGTCTCCATAGCCTTGCTCTTTGATATAATCGCGCGCAATCGCGTCGAGCTGTTTGCCGGTGATCCCGGGGCGCAGCGCATCGAGTGCTTTTTGCTGTGCGGTTCGAACGATCTCGTAAATCTTACTGGAGAACGCATCCGGTTCGCCGACCGCAAAGGTCCTCGTCATATCCGAATGATAGCCGTTAAACAAGCAACCGTAATCGAGTACGACAAGATCGCCGCGCTGCAGCTTTCTTTCGCCCGGAACAGCATGACACATCGCACCGTTCGGACCGGAACCGACAATCGTGTCAAACGAAGGTCCCTCACTGCCGAGTTTCGCACCGATGTATTCCAGTTCGGCTGCAACACGCTTCTCCGTCATGCCTGCATGAATCACGGTCAACAGTTCTGTAAAGGATTGATCCGCAAGCGTCTGCGCCTTCTGCAATGCTTCGATTTCATCCGGCGTTTTGATCAGGCGAAGCGCGTTCAGTTCTTTTGCAAACGGAACCAATTCAACGCCGAATGCTTCGTACGAACGATACCGGGCAAAGCTCACAATATCGTCTTCAAAGCCGAGCGTTTTTACATTCTCATCCAAAAGCGCTTCGTGAACAAGCGCAAGCTGCTTTTCACCGGATGCTTCCAAAATCTCATAACGGTCGCCCGATTGATCCTTGGCCTGAATCGTATACCGAAAATCGGTGATCAGCAGGCTGCGTTGTTTGGTGACCAATACGAATGCTTCGTCGCTGGTAAAATTGGAAAGATAGCGGATGGAAGTGATTGAGTTTACAATCACTGCATCGATTCCGGCTTTCGCCATCGAATTCCGAAGCCGATTCAATCTGTCGTTCATGGTACTGCCTCTGTTTCTATCCAATAACAGAATAATTATAGAGCATTTCTTTCCGAATTGCAAGCATTACTTGTTTCGAAACGAGCTTTTTCAGCGTTCGGCATCGGTTCAGCGCAGCAAATCCCAGTAGTTTCGCTCCCGAAAATCACATAATACCATGTTTAAAAGATCCAAGCCGCGTCGGTTCAACCGTAGATACGCCGGATCGCTGTGATCCCAAAGATTCCGTCTTTCGTTTCGTTCGATCGCTTCCGGATAGGTTTCTTCCAGGTCGCAGCCAAAACGTTCCGAGAACGCACGCAAGGATACACCCTCCGTTTTCCGCAATCCGAGCATAACGGATTCAAACATCTGCTCAAACGTGTTGATGAGAATCCGTTCCGCTTCGGGGAGCTTATTATGCTGCAGTCGTTTATAATACGTCGGGATTGATTCGGTATTTGAAAATCGATACCAACGATTCCCTTTCGGCATGGACGAATGTGCCGCTACACCGAACCCGAGATACGGTTCGTTGTTCCAATAGGTCAGATTATGGCGGCAGGCGTAGCCGGGTTTTGCAAAGTTGGAAATTTCGTACCGCATATAGCCCGATGCTTCCAACAGATCCATTCCGGCATCCTGCATATCCGCAACTGCATCCTCATCCGACAGCGATTCCAAGCCTTTTTTCACGTCCGAATACAGAGGGGTTTCCTCTTCAAGGATCAATGCATAAGCGGAAACGTGTTCGGGTGCCAGCGCAATGACTTGTGTCAGCGATTGCAGATAATCCGCTTGCGTCTGTGCGGGCAGCCCATGCATCAGATCCACATTAATGTTCTCAAATCCCGCATCCCGCGCCCATGAATACGTGTTCAAAAAGTCAAAAACCGTATGTACCCTTCCGATTCGACGCAGCAATCGATCGTCGGTGCTCTGCAGCCCGATGGAAAGGCGATTGAATCCGGCTCTTCTAAGCGTACGAAGCGACTCCTTAGATGACGTCTTGGGATTGCATTCAATGCTGATCTCCGCGTCGGATACAAACGGAAAACAACGATCCGCTTCTTCCAAAACGCGACAGAGATCGTTTGCGGGCAGCAGCGTCGGCGTACCGCCTCCGAAGAATACGGTGCCTGCTCTCTCTTTGGGATACTGTTCCCGTCGAAGAGAAAGCTCTTTTTGAAGCGCAGCGCTATATTCCCCTGCTGATTCGTTCCACGGAACCGAGCAGAAATCGCAGTAGCGACATTTTTGAACGCAATATGGAATATGAAAATAGAGTGCTGTCATCCGTTGATACGAAGTACGCTCATAAACGCGTCGGACGGAACGGAGACCGAGCCAACCTGACGCATTCGCTTTTTACCCTCTTTCTGCTTTTCAAGCAGCTTCTTTTTCCGGGAAATATCTCCGCCGTAGCACTTTGCCAAAACGTCCTTACGAACAGCTTTTACCGTTTCACGTGCAATGATCTTCGAGCCTATTGCGGCCTGAATCGGAATCTCGAACTGCTGACGCGGAATAACGTCCTTCAGTTTCTCGGCGACCGCGCGTCCCTTTGCATAGGCACGATCCTTATGAACAATTGTGGAAAGCGCATCGCAGATATCTCCGTTCAGCAAAAAGTCAAGCCGCACAAGATCGCTCTTCTGATACCCGCAAATCTCATAATCAAACGACGCATAGCCGCGGCTGCGGGATTTCAGGCTGTCGAAAAAGTCGTATATGATCTCGTTCAGCGGCAGCGTATAATGAAGATTGACACGTCCTTCCTCAATGTAATTCATATCATGGAACAGACCGCGGTTGTTCTGGCACAGCTCCATAATTGTTCCTACATAGGCGGAAGGCGTCATAATGGTGGCTTTCACCATCGGTTCTTCCATATGTTCGATCTCCGCGGCGGGCGGCAGATTGGTCGGGTTATCGATAATCAGCTCTTCCCCATCCAACGTGTAAACGCGATACACAACGCTCGGCGCAGTCGTTACGAGATCCAGATCGAATTCGCGCTCCAGCCGCTCCGTAATAATCTCCATATGCAACAGCCCCAAGAAGCCGCAACGGAATCCATAACCGAGCGCAACCGAAGTTTCATGTTCATACACGAGCGAAGCGTCATTGAGCTGTAATTTGTCGAGCGCATCTTTGAGATCGTCATAATGCGCGCCGTCCGCCGGATAGATACCGCAATAGACCATCGGGTTTACATGTTTGTAGCCCGGGAGCGGTTCGTCCGCGGGATGATCCGCAAGCGTAAACGTATCGCCGACCTTCGTTTCCGCAACGCTTTTGATCGAGGCTGCAATATACCCAACCTCGCCGGCCGAAAGACAGTCCACAGGTTTCCACGTCGGAGCGAATACGCCGACTTCGGTCACTTCGAACGAGTTGCCGGTTGCCATGGATTGAATCCGGGTTCCGGCCCGCACCTCTCCATCGAATACGCGAACATAGGAAAGCGCGCCCTTATAGTTGTCATACAGGCAGTCAAAGATCAACGCTTTCAAAGGCGCATGAACATCCCCCTTCGGCGCAGGGACCGTATCTACAATCTTTGCCAGAACGGAATCAACGTTATAACCGGTCTTTGCCGAGATGCACGGTGCATCCTCCGCCGGAATTCCGATAATATCCTCGATCTCATGAATCACGCGTTCCGGTTCTGCACTCGGCAGATCCACTTTATTGATAACCGGCAACACTTCCAGCCCATTATCCACTGCAAGATAAACATTGGCAAGCGTCTGCGCTTCGATTCCCTGCGTTGCATCGACAACCAATACCGCGCCTTCACAGGCAGCCAGCGCGCGGGACACCTCATAATTGAAGTCCACATGGCCCGGTGTATCGATCAAATTGAACATGTATGTCTTGCCGTCGGTATGATGATAAAACATCCGGACTGCAGATGCTTTGATCGTAATTCCGCGTTCCCGTTCAATATCCATTGAGTCGAGCAGCTGCGCTTCCATATCGCGTTTGGCGACCGTATCGGTCAACTCCATCATACGATCGGCAAGCGTCGACTTGCCGTGATCAATATGTGCAATGATCGAAAAGTTTCGAATCAGGGAAAGATCGTATTCCATGGTATTCCTCCCGAATATTGGTATTATCATATCCTACGGGCACGAAAAATGCAAGTCGGCTTCGGAAATTTACGAACCGTTTTCATAAAAAGGATGAACTGTCCATTTATGTGAACAGTTCATCCGATCGGTGCAATTCTGTTAATGCTTCATATCGATATCGTCCTCGGAATCCTCCGAATCATCGAAAAGATCCGAATCGGGATCCTCGGGATCGGGCTCGTCATCGTCGTTTAAGAACCCTTTCTTGGCCTGTCTCCGTTTGCGATAGATGATCAAGACAACAATAATCATCTGAACCGCCAAGAACGCAATGCCGATGTCCAGAATCAGAATCCCGAGCGACGTGTTGCTGCAGGAGCTGCAACCACCTTCACCGTCCGTAATGACGCGACCCGTTTTGGGCGTTGCTGTCGGCGTAGCGGTCGGACTCGCCGTAGGAGCAATCGTCGGTGCGACCGTCGGCGTGGGGGTAGGCGTCGGTGTCGGCGTCGGAGAAGGCGAAGCCGTTGGTCTCCGCGTCGGAGTAGCCGTCGGTCGTCTGGTCGGGTACGGCGTCGGATCGTCATCATCATCGTCATCATCGTCATCGGGGTCCTCGGTCGGCGTCGGCTTGACTGTCGGCGTGGCCGTCGGCGAGGGTGTTGCTGTCGCGGTCGGCTCCGGTGTTGCGGTTGGATCCGGCGTCGCCGTAGGAGTTGCGGTCGGGATCGGTTCCTTAATTGAAAGCGTAATAAGCTTTTGTTCCGGAAGCGTATAGGTTGAAACTGCGCCCGAGTCGGAGTAGTACACGCTGTATGAACTGTCTTTTAAAGTGATCGTTGCCGATGCCTCTTTAACAGACTGAAACAGCAGCGTAACAAGATAGCCGTCCCCCGAACAGCCATACGCATTTGCAAAACCGAGCTCAAGAGTTCCGGGAGTCGCGTCGTTTACCGCCCAGACGCTGTCCAGCCCGGCAACCGAATCTTTTTTGATCGTTTCATCCTGAACGGAAAAGCCGGCATAGGTGAGCGCTTCCGGATCGTAAGAGAACGTTCCCTTCCAGGTGTTTAACGCTTCGCCCGAGGGAAGATTGGATTTCACGGAGAGTTTTACATACACTTTCTCACCGACAACAACTTCTTCCGACGAAACAGACGCGGAAAACTCCGCGGTCCCCGTTTCGGCATACGTTTCATTGATGCAAAGCAGAAGGCACAGAATCAGCGCCATCAGCAGTACGGCTCTTTTTTTCATAAGCATCCCCTTTGGACGGATTCTTTTCTCATCGATAAGTATAACGGAAACACTTCGATTCGTCAAACATCGTTTTTCGGTTTTTCCGAAAGTTCACAAGAATCTTGACATTTTGTTCAATAGTAATAAAATAATTGGAAAAGATTCGGATATGTGTTTTCAAGCGCATTCGAATATGCTATACTGTTTTGCCGGAGGGATACTATGCAGATTTATAATACGATGACCAGAAAAAAAGAACCGTTCGTTCCGATTCGGGAGGGACAGGTTTCCATGTACGTTTGCGGCCCGACTGTATACGATTTTATTCATATCGGGAATGCGCGTCCGCTGATCGTTTTCGATACGTTTCGGCGTTATCTCGAATACCGCGGCTATCAGGTAACGTACGTTCAGAACTTTACGGATATTGACGATAAGCTGATCCGTCGGGCAAATCAGGAAGGAACTACGGTGCCTGCGCTGGCAGAACGGTTCATCCGCGAATATTATACCGATGCCGATGCGCTCGGCATTGAACGATCCACCGTCAATCCGCGTGCCACAGAACACATCCGTGATATCATTGACCTTGTTCAGAAATTGATCGATCTTGGGCACGCCTATCCAACGGAAAACGGTGATGTGTATTTTTCTGTTCGCAGCTATCCGGGCTACGGAAAACTGAAAGGACAGGATATCAACGATATGGAAAACGGTGTTCGTATCGATACGAACGACGTCAAGCGGGATCCTTTGGATTTCGCTCTTTGGAAAGGTGCGAAGCCCGGCGAGCCGAGCTGGCCCTCCCCTTGGGGCGAAGGCCGTCCCGGATGGCACATCGAATGCTCGGCAATGAGCATGAATATTCTCGGACCGACATTTGATATCCACGGCGGCGGAGCGGACCTGATCTTTCCGCATCATGAAAACGAAATTGCGCAAAGTGAAGCGGCAACCGGCAAACCGTTCGCGCATTACTGGATGCACAACGGCTATATCAATATCGACAATCAAAAGATGTCCAAATCGCTCGGAAACTTTTTCACGGTCCGTGACATTACAAAGCAGTATGATCCCGAAGCGGTGCGCATGTTCATGCTCGGCGCAAACTATCGGAATCCGCTGAATTTCTCCCGCGAACTGATGGATCAGGCGGTAACATCCCTGACACGGCTTCGTACCGCAAAAGAACGCCTCGATGCTACGCCGACAAACGATTCCACCCCCGCGCCGGAGCTTGAGACAAAGCTTTTGAACTTCCAAAATCGCTTCAACGAAGCAATGGATGACGATCTCAACACGGCCGATGCGCTCGGTGTATTGTTCGATTTTGCCCGGTTTGTAAATATCTTTGCAACGGAGGCGCATCCGAAAGCAGAAATCGACGCAGTAAAGAAGCAATATCGGCTGCTTGCGAAAGTTCTCGGACTGCTCCAAAAGGGAAGCTCCGAAGATTTTCCCGCCGAAGCGCTGCAATTGCTTGAGGAACGTACAGTTGCCCGGAAAGAGAAGAATTGGGCAAGGGCAGACGCAATCCGGAATCAATTAAAAGATATGGGCTTTGCCGTGGAAGATTCTGCCCAAGGTCCGAAACTGAAAAGAATTTGAGAGTGAGGATTTACGATGAATTTTCTGTTTACTGCTGTATTGCTTGCGATCGCCGGATATGTTCTTTACGGCGCAATCACCGCTAAAGGAAAGCTGTTTGCCGTTGATAACATCAAGGAAGAAAAGGTTTCTCAGTTCAAAAAGCTGCTTCGCCCCATCTATGCGGCATTGGGCGTTTTGATGTTCCTGATGGCCTTGACATCAGCCTATCAAAATATTGTATATGCTGATCCCGCTTACGAATTTACGAACGATTTTAAATCGATTTTTGCGGAACAGATTTCCGCTGACGGAACCATTCAGGGCACGGATGGCAACGTAAATGAAACCTACAGCTATACGAAGATGTCTTCGATCTTCTCGAACCTCGAACAGCCGACCATTCCGGATGGCGTCCAGGTCACCTATGTTTCTCCCGTTACGGATGAAAACGGTCAATATGTGTTTCTCGGCTTAGGGGAAAACAGCGTCAACGAGAACACGACATATGCAAAGCTTCGTTCGGTTATTTCGTATCAAGCATCGCAAATACTTACGTGGGTTTTGATGGGGCTTGCCATCGTTATCGTCATCGGATTGTTCATTTTGATCAATCGGTTCACGGATAAGGAAAAACTCGCCAAAGCACGTGCAAAAGCAGCATCCGGCGGATCGATGCCTTCCTCTGCGTTCGATTTTGAAGAGGAATCCTCCAACAACAACGAAACGGAATCCTAACGGCATGAGATTGTTACAAAACTATCACATGCACACCGCTCGCTGCGGACACGCCGTTGGGACAGATCGGGAGTATATCGAAAATGCCATTCAAAGCGGTTACGAGACTGTAGGATTCTCCGATCATACGCCGTTCCCGGATATGGGCGACCGATATGTTGCGCGGATCCGGATGCAGCCGGAGCGGTTGGAAGAATATGTTCAATCGATTTTACGTCTTCGGGAAGAATACAAATCGCAAATCCGCATTCTTCTTGGTCTCGAAGTCGAATACTATCCGAACCATTTTGACGATTGGAAAGCGTTTATCTCCCCCTACCCGTTTGATTATTTTATTCTGGGGCAGCACAACATCGGGACGACATACGAGGAACTCTACAGCAGCCATCCTACGGATGACAAAACCATCGTATCGCGTTATGTCGATCAAGTGATCGATGCGATCCAAACCGGAGCATTTCTCTACATCGCGCATCCGGATCTGGTACGATATAACGATACGAAAGATCCGTTTTATCGCGATGAAATGAGACGTCTTTGCGAAGCTGCAAAAGGATTAAAGGTTCCTTTGGAAATCAACCTTCTGGGCATTGTACGCGGGCGTTGGTACCCAAATCCTGACTTTTGGGAGATCGCCGGAGGCGTTGGAAACGATGTGATTATTGGAGCGGATGCCCATGATCCCGGCAATGTTTACCCCGTAGATGCCCTTGCTGTTGCGGAATCCATGATCGAGCGATTTCATCTAAACCACATTCAAAATATCCTTTGATAAATAGAAAGAACCTTTCGCAAAAAGCGAAAGGTTCTTCATATTTTTGGGAATTATCTCTGTCCTTTATCGTACGGAATGCCTTCCGCCTTCGGAGCGCGGGACTTCTTGGACGTAAACGCAAGCACGATCAAGGACACGATGTACGGAAGCATGTTATACACCGTCGGAGGGAGGTTCAGGCTTGAAAGCAGCGAGATGCTCCCGTTCACATTCGATAGTGCGCGGAAAACGCCGAACAGCAACGCCGCAAGCGCAATCTTTCCGGGTTTCCATTGACCGAAAATCATAACCGCAAGAGACAGGAAGCCGAAACCGGCAACGCCGTAGGAGAAATGCCAAGTTCCGCCGCCGGCCATGATGTAGCAAATTCCGCCGAGTCCGCCATATGCGCCGGAGATCAATACTCCGGACCAACGCATCTTATAGACGCTGATACCGACCGAAGCCGCTGCCTGCGGATGTTCGCCGCAAGACATCAGCCGGAGACCGAATTTGGTCTTATAGAGAACGACGTAAGCCACAATCAGCATTACAACCGCGATCGCCATGAACCAGTTGAATTCGAAGTTCGTTTCTCCGAAGTTCAATCCTTTAATGAAGGAGGAACGACCGAGGCGATAAATCAATTCGTCCGATGGTTTGCCGTCGCGTGCAAGATTGACCGCCTTGACAATAACGGTCGCTGCCGCAGTTCCGAGCATGTTCAAAGCCGTACCGACAATCGTCTGATCGGCTTTGAAGTTGATACAGGCGACGCCGAGTAAGGCGGAATATAAGACCCCGCAAGCAACAGAAGTCAGTACCGTTAATGCAATCATCGGAAAGCCAGTGAGCTTATCCTGGAAGTAGTACATGAACAGCGCGCCGCCGAGAGCGCCGATCACCATGATGCCCTCGAGACCGAGGTTGATCACGCCGGAATGCTCGGAGAAGCAGCCGCCGAGAGCAACAAGCAACAAAACGGATGAGAAAATCAGCGTGTATTGCAAGAGCAATGTGTATTGTTCCAAGATCTGCAGCATTACCGATCGCCTCCTTTCTTCTCATTGGAATTTACAGCGGATGCGGCAGCCGCAAGACGTTCTTTCTTGCGCTCCTCCGATTTTACGGTGATCTTGTTCATCATGTATTTGATGAACAGAACGAAACCGCAAAGATAAATGATCACAGAAGAAATCAGATCGGAGATCTGCGCGCTGTATTTCATCGTGTCGATATGTGTGCCGCCTTCCTTGATATGCTGCAGGAAGTAGGAGGAGAAAATCGTCCCGATCGGATTCAGGCCGCCGAGGAACGTTGCTGCAATTCCGTTGAAGCCCATGCCCGGAACGGAGGTCGCCGTGCACTCCCATTGTTCAATGCCGGACTGATAATAGAACGAAGCGCCGAGGCCTGCGAGCGCTCCCGCGATCACAAGCGTCAGGATCGCGTTGCGCTTCTCCGCCATGCCGCAATACTTTGCAGCGTTTCGATTGAATCCGGTCGCCTTCAGCTCATATCCGAACTTCGTCTTTTCCAATACGACCCAAATGATAATTGCAACCGCAATTGCAATCGGAACGGCAATCGTAATGTATTTGTTGTTGTTGAAAATTTGATTGACAAAGCCGAGCTGAGGAAGCAAGGCGGCTTTGCCTCTTGCACCTTGAAGCTTATACGTATACGGGCTGGACGGCTCTTTTACGAGGCTTAAAACGGAATTTGTGATGTAAAGCGCAATCCAGTTCAGCATAATGCCGGAGATGACTTCGTTCACGTTCCGATAGGATTTCAGAACACCGACGATGAATCCGAACAATGCGCCCGCTGCTACTGCGCTCAAAAGGCAGAGCGGCCAACTCCAATGCAGATATAAGGCTGTAAACAAACATGCACAGATTCCGATACAATACTGTCCCGCCGCGCCGATATTGAACAATCCGGTCTTATACGCGAAGAGGACCGAGAGCGAGCACATCAAAAGCGGAGCCATTTTGACAAGTACCGTTCCGAAATACTCCATGCGCATTTTGGCGTTCGGATACACGAAGAAGTTCTTCAGGATGGTGATCATCGCCTTCCCTGCACCCTCTGCGTTGATGATCAAAAGAACGATGTATCCGACAAGAACACCGAGAATAATACAAATCAGCGAGGAAATCAGGGATTGGAAGGTTTTATTCTTTAACAGTTTCATTCAACAGTCACCTCATCCTTCTTTGCACCGGCCATGTAGAGACCGAGTTCTTCCTGAGTGGTGTTCTTCGGATCCAGCTCACCGACGATCTCGCCCTCGTACATGACGAGGATACGATCCGGAACGTCCATGACCTCATCCAATTCGAGCGAGATCAAAAGAACGGCTTTCCCCGCATCACGCTGCGCAACCAACTGACTGTGAATATATTCGATTGCGCCGACATCCAAACCACGCGTCGGCTGAACCGCGACAAGCAATTCCGGATTCTTATCAATTTCCCGAGCAACAATTGCTTTTTGCTGATTGCCGCCAGACATGGAACGAGCCAACGTGATCGGCCCCTGACCGGAACGGATATCGTACTGCTCAATCAAACGATTGGCATAGCTGCGGATATTTTTGCGGCGAAGGAATCCGGCTTTATTCGTAAATTCCGGTGTAAAGTACCGCTGCAGGATCAGATTGTCTTCCAACGTATAATCCAATACGAGGCCATGTTTGTGCCGATCCTCCGGAATATGACTCATACCCATTACACTGCGCTTACGGATGCTGGTTTTGGAAATATCCATTCCACACATTGTAATCGATCCGGAGACAAGCGGTTCCAATCCGGTAATACCATGGACCAATTCGGTCTGACCGTTTCCGTCGATGCCGGCGATACACAGAATCTCCCCGGCATGGACATCGAATGAAACATGTTTGACGGCATTGTTCTTATGAACTTTGGAAGCAACCGTCATATTGCGAACCTTAAGGACAGCTTCGCCGATCTTTGCTTCTTCCTTCTGAACATGGAAATTGACGTTCCGGCCAACCATCATACGGGAAAGTTCTTCCTTCGTGGTGTCAGCAATATTAACGGTTCCGATGTACTTGCCCTTCCGCAGAACCGTGCAGCGATCGGCAACCTCCATAATCTCGTTCAGCTTATGCGAAATGAACAGGATGCTCTTCCCTTCCTTTTTGAGGTTGTTCATGATCTGCATCAGCTCGGTGATCTCCTGCGGTGTCAAGACAGCAGTCGGCTCATCGAAAATCAGAATCTCGTTGTCCCGGAAGAGCATCTTCAAAATCTCGGTACGCTGCTGCATACCGACGGAGATATCCTCGACCTTCGCGTCCGGATCAACCTGCAAGCCGTAATGCTTGGAAAGTTCTAAAACCTTAGCGCGCGCATCGGCCTTTTTCAAAAAGCCAAGCGTGTTCGGCTCAATACCGAGAATGATGTTATCCAGCACGGTGAAGCATTCCACAAGCTTGAAATGCTGATGCACCATGCCGATGCCGAGCTCCGTCGCTACGTTCGGATCCTTAATCTGGACCACCTTTCCGTCCTTGCGAATCTCGCCTGCTTCCGGCTGATACATTCCGAACAAAACGCTCATCAGGGTCGATTTCCCGGCGCCGTTCTCCCCCAACAGCGCATGAATCTCGCCCCGTTTCAACTGAAGCGTGATATCATCATTCGCTTTGATGCCCGGGAACTCTTTGGTGATATGAAGCATCTCGATTACATAAGGCTCGGATGCTTGAGTCGTAACTTGCTCCATGGCGTGCCCTCCTTATACCGGTATGGTTTTGCCTTATAGGATAAGTATAAAGGTTTCGTCAAGAAATTGCAATCATTTTTACATGCATCCGTGCAAAAAAGGACGCACTCGAAAGAAGTGCGTCCCAAAGGCTGTTGCTTTGAAATTATTTGATGTTGCCCTGATAGTCAACAACTGCGGTCGTAACTGCCGGTTCAGCAGTGATGTCGTTGGAAACAACAATCGTGCCATCCAGCATCTTGCCGACGAGTGCGGTATAATCATCCTTCGTGAAGGAATCGGACCACTGCGTGGACTCCATCGGGATCTGAACGTAGTTCTCGGTCGGATTCGCAGAATACAGACCCAGCGTCTCGATCGCGCCGTTGTAGTTTGCCCAGTTGCCATTGATGATGACATCCTTCAGCGTGTTGTAGGTTGCCGGATAGAGACCCTTCATAGCGGAAGTAACCGTCATGCCTGCGCCGTAGAGACCGTCGATGATCGCAGCCTGGTCAACGTCAACACCGATGACCTTGCCGTTTACCTTCGCAGCAGCTTCTGCCGCAGAGGAGTAGATGCCGCCGCCGCAAGCGAAGACAACTTCGGTACCTGCAGCATACCAGGTGTCCATGTAAGCGGTGATGTCCGGATCGCCGTAGAACTGGTTGCCGTAAGCATACTTGATGTTGACAGGCTGACCGAGTTCAGCAGCAGCCGCGTCAGCGCCCTGAACGAAGCCATAGCCGTAACGGACAACTGCCGGAACCGCCATGCCGCCGAGGAAGCCGAGCTCTTTGTAGCCGAGTTTCACAGCCGCATAACCGGCCATGTAACCGCACAGCTCTTCCTGATAGATCGCGCAATACACGTTGTTCATCTCGACATAGTCGCTAAGAACCCAATTATCGGGATTGTAGTCATACGCTTCGCCCTTCGCAGTAACACCCGCCTCGAGGAGATCGCCAACGCCGACGTCCAGAGCGATGAACTTCACATCCGGATACTTCGGAGCAGCTTCCACGATCGTGCCGGCGAATGCATAGCCCGGCATAACGATGACATTGTAGCCATCCGCAACCGCTGCGTCAACCATAGCAACACGAGCTTCGGTGTTGTTGTCGCCCGGCTTCTTATAGGTGAACTCAACGTTGTAGTCCTTCGCGAACGCTTCGCAAGCTTCATACGTGGTCTGGTTGAAGCTCTGGTCAGTGATATCGCCGTAGTCCGTGATCATAGCAACCTTATATTCCGGGGTGCTATTTCCTTCGGTCGTCGCTGCCGGGGTGGAAGCAGTACATGCGACAATTGCAAATACCATAACCAACGACAGGAGCAGAGCAATGATCTTCTTCATGTTTGTTTTTCCTCCTATAGATTTCTTTCCCAATGAAGAATCTCGCACCAATGTGCAACGTTATTATAACAGATAACTTTGCCGAATGGAAGATGTTTTATCAAGAATTTTACCAATATATCTTGTATTTTTCTACATTCTCCTGATGTTCTTCATATGTTTTGCTGAACAGCAAGGAAGAAGTTTCCTTCGGATTCGCATTGCAGAAGAACAGATAATGCTCCGAAATATACTCTTCGTTCGGGTACAGAGCGGCGCGGATTGCGGCAAGTCCCGGATTGCAGACGGCTCCGACGGGAAGACCGTCGTTTAAGTACGTGTTATACGGAGAAACCGTCTGAATCTCTTCTGCGCTGAAATACAGTCGGTTCGTATGCGTTGCGTACGAAAGCGTTGCGCACGACTCCAGTTTCATTCCGTCCTGCAAGCGGTTATGGAAAACTGCCGAAACCTTCGAAAAATCATCCGGATTTCTGGCTTCCCGCTCAATGATTGACGCTAGGATCATCACTTGATCGCGCGTCAGGCCGATTTCTTCCGCACGATCGACAAATTCTCCAATATAAATTTCATAATATCGGGTCAGCATACGATCGACGACTTCCTCCGGAGAAGAATCCACATAAAATTCGTAGGTGTCCGGGAACAAATACCCTTCGAGCGCGTACATGCGTTCGCTCTCGGATGGCAGATCGATCAGAAACGGATATTTTTCAAACGATTCCGTCGTTCGACAAAGTGTCTGGAAGGCGGCGGCGTCGGAGATGATTTGCTCTAAAGCGAGTGTTTGCGCAATCTGATCGACGGTATACCCTTCCGGAATCGTTACACGTTTGAAACTCCTGGTCGCGTTTCCTTCGGCAAGAATATTGACAATTTCCTTGATGGACATATTCTTGGACAGGATATAGGTTCCGGCTTTCAGGCTGTTGGCCTTCCCGACAAAATCCACATAAATCTTGAACGAGGCGGTCGAAACGATCAACCCCTTCTGATCCTCTCCGCAAGCGGTATAAAGAATCCGGGCGATCGAACTTGCCGATGCGCTTTGCGGAATGGTGATTTCATACGGCGTGTTGTCGTCGGGATCAACAGCCGAAACATAGTGAGACACAATAAAATTGACAGACAGTGAAACAACGATCAGGACGATTGCGATGCTCGCTGCCCAGACCGCAACAGGACGTGCATAACGCCAAAACGTTTTCCATCGACGCTGAACCGGCGTCAGATCTCTATCATCGGTCTTCATTCCCCTGCCTCACGCTTCCAACGCGGATAGATCGATGTCGATCGCTTCCGCAAGAATTTTGTAGATATCTCCGAGCATGGTCCGAATCCGGTATTCCGCCATCAGAAACTCCGCTGCATTCGCATCGAACTGCAAAACCTCGCCGAGCTTTTGGGCTTGTTGAAGCAACGCATCATTCTTTTCACCGGTCAGAGCACCCGCCTGCAGTTTCACCTGAAGCTTGTGATACTCTGCGATCAGGTTGCGCGTCGTTTCGTTGACAAAAGCCCGTTCCTTTGCCGCGCAGTATGCACGGTATTCCTCGCTCTCTTTCATCTCTGCTGCAAGCAGATGCGCATGTTCATATACCATACCCGTTCCTCTTTTCAAATTTCAATCGTGATCGGCAAAATCATCGGACTCCGATGTGTTTTTCCATAGAGGTAGTTCTTTAAACGGCTCTTGACGGCATTCTTGATGGCCGAATACTCATTTTTGTTCGCGCCTTCAAACCGCTTGGCTTCTTCGGTAATCAGCGTTGTCGATTCCGCAATCAGCTCTTCAGCTTCCCGCATAAAGACGAACCCGCGTGAGATGATTTCCACAGGTGCGCACAGGCGACCTGTCTCACCGTCCATCGTGATGATTGCAAGCACAAGGCCGTCCTCACTGAGCAATTTGCGATCGTGCAGAACCGCATCCTCAATATTGGCAAGCCCATCCACCATCACGCTTCCGGAAGGAACGGTTTCCGTCATCGTTCCTTTCCGACTTGTCAGCGCAATCACGTTGCCGAG
This sequence comes from uncultured Eubacteriales bacterium, assembly GCA_900318765.1. Taxonomy (GTDB): domain Bacteria; phylum Bacillota; class Clostridia; order Christensenellales; family CAG-138; genus UBA3792. The sequence continues at coordinate 35,881 of ONLX01000015.1, read as the reverse complement.
CTGAGGAACAAAGATGCGATCCTTTTCAACGCCCATTCGCTCTCCGAGTTCTGCATGCATCCGAAGATGTCTTGCTTCCCCGTGAACGGGAATGAAGTACTTCGGCTTTGTGATCGCAAGCATCAATTTGAGCTCTTCACGGCAAGCATGTCCCGACACATGAACGTCCGCCATCTGATCATAAACGACGTTTGCGCCCTTTTCATACAGTTGATTGATCACCCGCGCAACGCCGAGCTCATTTCCGGGAATTGCGGATGCAGAGATAATGACGGTATCGCCCTTGCCGATGTTCAGCCGATGTGTCGCATTAGCCATACGAAACAGTCCGCTCATCGGTTCTCCCTGACTCCCCGTCGTGATGACGCAAATTTCTTCGTCTCGGTACCGCGTAAGCTGATCGACGCGGACAAGCTTGTCCTCCGGAATTTTCAGATAGCCGAGCTGTGTGGCAATCTTGACAACCTGTTCCATGCTGCGTCCCTGAAAGCAAAGAACGCGTCCGTGTTCGATCGCAACATCCGCCACCTGCTGCATCCGATAGACGTTGGATGCAAAGGTAGCAACGATTACACGCCCTTTTGCCTGCGCAAAGCAGGATTCAAAAGTCTTTCCGATCTCTTTTTCCGATTGCGTAAAGCCCGGTCGTTCGACGTTGGTACTGTCGGACAAAAGCGCAAGTACGCCGCGCGTGCCGTAATACGCAAACCGATTGATATTGATCGGTTCCCCGTCCATCGGAGTCAGGTCAATCTTAAAATCTCCGGTATGAATCACGGTTCCGATCGGCGTCGTAATCGCAAGCGCCACAGCCCCTGCAATGCTGTGTCCGGTCTTGATAAAATCAACTTTGAATTTGTCCAGTGTAACGATATCGCCGGGTGCGACGTCAGTCAGTTGCACATCATGCAGTTGATTCTCTTCGAGCTTATGCCGAATCAACGCGTTTGTAAATTTTGTTCCGTAGATCGGGCAGCGGAATTTCTGCATCGCATACGGAATCGCCCCGATGTGATCCTCATGCCCATGCGTAATCAGCATTGCGACAATCTTTTCCCGATTGGTCTCGAGATAGGTCATGTCCGGAATGACGACGTCGATTCCGGGCATCTCATCATCTGGGAAGCTCATGCCGCAATCAATAATCAAAATACGATCCTCGTATTCGAGCAGCGTCATATTCTTTCCGATTTCTCCGACGCCGCCGAGCGGGATGATTTTCAGTTTATGTTGCATTTTTCCTTTCATATCCTTCGTAGTTCATCAGAGAATATACTTGTGGATATTGTCCTCCGTCCACTCCGACGCAAGGTGGGAATCGACGTAATCCCCGTCAATCACAACATCGATCAACGGATGCTGTCCGTTGGCATTGAAGGAAATATCGTTCAGCAAATTCTCCATAACGGTGTGCAGGCGACGCGCACCGATGTTCTCATTTTGTTCGTTGGCGCGGAATGCAAATTTCGCGATCTCACGCAGCGCATCTTCCGTAAACGAAAGATTCACGTTGTCCGGACGGAGTAAAGCTGCATATTGCTTGGTAACTGCGTTATCCGGCTGCGTCAAAATCTTATAGAAATCTTCTTCTGTCAGATCCTTGAGTGTAACACGAATCGGGAAACGGCCTTGAAGTTCCGGAATCAGATCGCTGACTTTTGAAACGTGGAATGCGCCTGCGCCGATAAACAGAATAAAGTCCGTTTTGATTGCACCGTATTTGGTCGATATCGTGGTCCCTTCCACGATCGGAAGTATATCGCGCTGCACGCCTTCGCGTGAAACATCCGCGCCTCCGCGATTTGCCGCGCCTGCAATCTTGTCAATCTCATCAAGGAAGATTATTCCGTTCTGCTCCGCATTCATCAATGCAACGCGGTTAACGTCATCCATATCGATTCGCTTCTCCGACTCCTGCTGCAACAGAATCGGTCTGGCCTGGCATACCGGCATCTTCTTCAGTTTATGCCTTTTGGGGAGCATATCGCCGAGAACCGAACCAAGGTCCATATCGACCCCCATAGCCAGAATCGGGCCGGATGAGCTCTCCTCCACCTCGATCTCGATAATTTCATTCTCCATCTGCCCCGCACGCAGCCGCGCAAGGGTCTGTTCCCGCAGAGAACGATGCTTTTCCTGCTCCTCCTCGGAGAGCTTGGGTTCTTCGCTTGCCGGCTGCGATGCGCCTGCTCCGAGCAGGTATTGCAGCGGATTGACCGGCGGACGCTGTTTTTTCGCCTGCGGCAACAGCAGTTCGACAATCCGCGCTTCCGTTGCCGCTTCTGCTGCGAATTTCACTTCGTTCATTCGCAGGGTTTTCGTCAAGCGAATCGATTCTTCAACAAGATCACGGATCATGCTTTCCACATCCTTGCCGACATAGCCGACCTCGGTAAACTTTGTTGCTTCAACCTTGATAAACGGCGCGTCAACAAGCTTCGCAAGGCGACGGGCAATTTCGGTTTTGCCGACTCCGGTCGGCCCAAGCATAATGATATTCTTCGGCGTAATCTCCTCACGCAAATCTTCACTGAGGCAAGACCTCCGATAACGGTTCCGCAGCGCAATCGCGACGGCTCGTTTCGCTTCTTCCTGACCGATAATGTACCGATCCAGCGCATCTACGATTTGTTTCGGTGTCATCATACGGTTATACCTCCTCAACGGTCAGATTGTTGTTGGTGAAAATACAGATCTCTCCGGCAATTTCAAGGCCTTTCACAGCAATGGTACGCGCATCCAGATCGGTATTCTGCACAAGCGCTTTTGCAGCCGCAAGCGCGTACAGTCCACCCGAGCCGATCGCTGCAACGCCGTCGTCCGGTTCAATGACTTCGCCGGTTCCGGAGATCACAAGCAACGATTCTTTATCCGCGACAATCATCATGGCTTCGAGCTTGCGCATGACTTTATCATTGCGCCAATCCTGTGCCAAAGCTACCGCCGCGCGGGCAAGCGATCCGCCGTACATCTGCATTTTCTCTTCGAACCGGTCGCAGAGACTGAATGCGTCGGCGACCGATCCTGCAAATCCGACGACGACCCGATCATGAAAAATCCGGCGAACCTTCTTTGCCGTCGCCTTCATAACGGCTTGTTGGCCCATTGTCACCTGTCCATCGCCGCAGACAGCTGTTTTCCCGTTTCGTTTGACGGCCAAAATCGTTGTTCCCTGTAATTCCATAGTTCCTCCTGAAATCTTACTCAAAAACGATTGCACGAATCCGTTCCAAAGACCGTTCGGCAATCTTATGATAGCGTTCCTGTTTGTTGCGAATCCGTTCCGGATAGGCATCCATGATCCCGAACGTGACATTCATCGGCTGAAAGTCTTTTCCGGTAAACTCCGAAACATAATGTCCCAACGCCCCGATCGCCGTTTCGGCGGTAAAATCGATCGGAGCACGCCCCTGCAGTTTTCTTGCAAGATGGACACCCGCCGAAAAACCGCTTGCGGCAGACTCCACATACCCTTCCACACCGGTCATCTGACCGGCAAAGAAGAGCATCGGATCATCTCGCATCGAGAAGTCCCAGCGGAGCAGGTTCGGACTGTTCAAAAACGTGTTGCGGTGCATAACGCCAAAGCGCACAAACTCGGCATGTTCAAGTCCCGGGATCAAGCCGAAAACGCGTTTTTGCTCCCCGAACTTCAGATTGGTCTGAAACCCAACAATGTTATACAGCGTATCTTCTGCATTGTCGCGCCGAAGTTGAACAACCGCGAACGGGCGTTGTCCGTCGACTTCCAATCCAACCGGCTTCATCGGACCATACGCAAGCGTCATCTCACCGCGTTTTGCCATCACTTCCACCGGCATGCAGCCTTCGAAAACCCGCGGCGTTTCGAACGAATGCAGCGGAGCAGTCTCTGCCGCAATCAGCTCCTGATAAAACCGGAAGTATTCCTCCCGTGTCATCGGGCAATTGAGATAGTCCTCTCCGCGTCCGTAGCGCGATGCGCAATAGACCTTCGAAAAATCAAGAGAATCTTTCGTTACAATCGGAGCGGCAGCATCGTAAAAATGCAAGGAAATTCCGAGACGACGCTCAATCGCCTGTGAAAGCGCATCGCTTGTCAACGGTCCGCTTGCTATGATACACGGTGAAGAAGGAATTTCCGTGACCTCATCGTGAACAACTTTCAAATTCGGAAATTCCAGAAGACGCTTTGTAACAAGTGCCGCAAATCCTTCCCGATCGACTGCAAGCGCTCCGCCCGCCGGGACGCGCGTTGCATCTGCGCAGGAAAGAATCAGCGAATCCATGCTTCGCAGTTCCTCCTTTAAAAGACCGACAGCATTTTCGATGCGGTCCGAGCGAAGCGAATTCGAACAAACAAGCTCCGCAAACGATTCGCTGTGATGCGCCGGGGAAAACCGCACCGGCTTCATTTCATGCAACGTGACGGAAAAACCGCGTTTCAAAAGCTGATAGGCTGCTTCCGAACCGGCCAGTCCGGCGCCGACGATCGTAACCGGATTATTCATCGTCCTTCTTCTTTTCCCGGAAAATATAAGCGCACTGCGGATCCGCGCACGCAACAAACGTTCCGTTTCTGCCTCGTTTTTGTACCATATAGCCACCGCACTTCGGGCATTTCTGGTTGACAAGCGGATTCCAGCTTGTGAAATCACAGGTCGGATAGTTTTCGCATCCGTAGAATGTGTGGCCCTTCTTGCTGCGGCGTTTCAGAATCGAGCCTCCGCACTTTGGGCAGGGAACATCGAGTTTTTCAATGATCGGCTTGGTATTTTTACAGGTCGGATAATTCGGGCAGGCAAGGAATCTTCCGTAACGACCGTTTTTATAAACCATCTGAGCTCCGCATAGTTCGCAGACAACATCGGAAACCTCATCCGGAATGTTGACCTTCTCGATCTCGGAATCTGCCTTCTGAACCGTCTTGATAAACGGCGCATAGAATTCGGACATCAGCTGTGTCCAATCCATCTTGCCTTCTTCGACTTCGTCCAACTCCTCTTCCATGTTCGCAGTAAAGGCGATATCGACGATATCCGGGAAGCTCTTTTTCATCAGGTTCGTAACGATGAAACCGAGATCCGTCGGAACAAGCAATTTCTTTTCCCGGGCGACATACCCGCGATCGATTACAGTGGAGATCGTCGGCGCATAGGTTGACGGTCTGCCGATTCCCTTTTCTTCGAGCGTATGAACGAGCGACGCCTCCGTATAGCGCGCCGGCGGCTGCGTGAACTTCTGCTGCGTGTCAATCGCGGATGCCTTAAAGACATCCCCTTCGGCAAGTTTCGGCAACGTTACTTCCTTCTCATCATCCTCTTTGCTTTCCGTATACACGGCAGTATATCCGTCGAACATGGTACGCGTGCCGGAGGATTTAAACGTAGCGCCGTTTGCGTCAAAGGTACAGCTTGTAACCATCTGCACAGCTTCGCTCATTTGGCTCGCAACGAATCGATCAAAAATCAATTTGTACAATTTGTATTGTTCGGAAGATAGATACGGCTTTACCGATTTCGGATCGTTGCCAAGATCGGTGGGACGAATGGCTTCGTGCGCATCCTGCGCGCCGCGCCTTCCGCGATAGATATTCGGCGATTGCGGAACATAGGTCTGACCAAACGTATCGGCAATATACTGTCTTGCGCTCTGCTGCGCCTCGGAAGCGACGCGCACCGAGTCGGTACGGATATAGGAAATCATACCGACGGGACCACGCTTTCCGAGCTCCACACCTTCATACAGCTGCTGTGCGATCATCATCGTTCTCTTGGTCGTAAAGCCAAGCTTGCGTGATGCATCCTGCTGCAGTCCGGAAGTCGTAAACGGAGCCGGCGCGTGCTTGCGCTTTTCGGTTGTTTTGCATTCCACCGTCCGAAACGATGCTCCGAGCGTACGAGCTTTAACTTCATTAGCTTCCGCTTCCGTATGAATATCGCGCTTTTTACCGTCTTCGCCGAAGTAACGCGCTTCAAAGGTCTTGGAACCGTCGAGCTTCGCAGTGATCGTCCAGTATTCCTCAGGAACGAACTCGTTGATTTCCTCTTCCCGGTCGCAGATGATCCGTGTTGCGACGGACTGTACACGTCCGGCAGACAGACCCTTCTGCACCTTGTGCCAAAGAATCGGACTGATCTTATAGCCGACAAGACGATCCAGAACGCGGCGTGCCTGCTGAGCATCGACAAGATTCATATTGATCGTTCTCGGCTTTTTGATGGAACTTTTGACGGCATTCGCAGTAATCTCATTGAACTCAATTCTGCACTTCTTCTGCACGTCCAGATCGAGAATCTTCGCAAGATGCCAGGAAATCGCTTCTCCCTCGCGATCAGGGTCGGTTGCGAGAAGAATATTCTTCGCATCCTTTGCTTCACGCCGAATGGTTTCAAGAACCTCACCTCTTCCGCGAAGTGTAATATACTTTGGAGCAAAGTTCTTATCCGGATCAACGCCGAGCGTTGACTTCGGAAGATCGCGAACGTGGCCGTTGGACGCAACGACCTTATATTTGCTCCCTAAAAACTTCCCGATGGTTTTTGCCTTTGCAGGCGACTCTACGATAACAAGCGTATCAGCCATAAATCGTTCTCCTCTGTGTGTTTTCAACTCTGTTGTTCGTCAAACGTCACTGTGGTACGCAGTGCGTCAATCGTATACATTCTCCCCGGTAATTGCCGGATGACCTCCGAAAATTGCAGTTCCGTCAAGGCAGCATTCAGTTCTGCAGGTGTTGCGTCGATCCAGTCCAAAAGATCGTCCGCATTCTTTTCGCCCTGCAGCAAAGCCATATAGATCTCCTGCCCGATTCTTGAAAGACTGGAGAACTGAACGCGCTTCGCGTTCGGATTCAGTGCGCCGTCATCAACCTGCAGGAAATCCTCATACTCGGAAAGAATATCCTGGATATTCGTCACCGGTTTTGCTTCACCGCGAGCAATCAGCCGATTCGTTCCGACACTCATCAGATCGGTCAGCCGCCCGGGAATCGCAAATACATCGCGGCCCTGGTCGTGCGCATGATCAACCGTTAACGACGTTCCGCTGCGTTCCCCGGCTTCCACAACGAGTACGCCTCGCGAAAGACCCGAAAGAATCCGATTACGCATGGGAAACACAAACTTCTGAGGAGAGGTTTTGGGTAGCATCTCGGTCATAAGACATCCCCGTTCCGCCACTTCCTCATACAGTCTTTCGTTTCCGCTCGGATAAACGAGATCGATTCCGCAGGGAATCACTCCGATCACCGGATGATCGGAAAAAAGGCAGGATAACGCGCCCTTTGCCGCTTCCGAATCGATACCCGCAGCCAACCCCGTAACGACCGTTCCGTTATGTTCGGCGATCTGGCTTCCGAATAACCTTGCGATTTCCTTGCCATAATCGGTCATGCTTCTCGACCCGACAACAGCAATCGGCAGCGGAAGATCTGCCCGCATCGTACCGCGATAAAACAGAACGGACGGCGGATCCACGATTTCATTCAGCAGCGTGGGATAATCTTCGGATTCCGGCGTTGTGATGCCGATGCCGTTTTTCTCTATCCAACCGATATAGCGATCCAAAAATCGATCAGCCGATGCAGTTAGCATCCGTTCTTTCACGCGTGCATCCAGATTTCCGAAATCATCAAACGACCGATGAAGGACCGCATCGAACACCTCTTCGATCGAATCAAACCTTTGCAAAATTGTATAAAACAGTTTCGGATTATGTTCCGTTGCGTAATTCAGCCAAAGCCAAAGGCGTTGTTCCTGTGTCATATTCTCCTCCGACTTACACTTTCAAAAGCTCCGTGCTGCGGTACTGAATCGCCTCGGCATAATGCTTCGGCAGGATTTCCGATTCACCGTCCAGATCGGCAATCGTCCTGGCGACCTTCAGAACCCGTTGATACGCTCTTGCCGAAAGGTGAAGCCGTGTAAATGCAGCCTGCAGCATTGTTTCGGCAGTCCCGGTCGGCGTACAATACGTTTGCACCAGTCGACTGTTCATCTGCGCATTGGTTCGGATTCCGTCGTTTTGAAACCGTTTTGCCTGAATCAATCTCGCCGCCTTGACGCGTTCGCGGATCAATGCACTAGATTCCGCAGGTCTGCGCTCGGTGATCTCATGATACCCGACCTCGGTCATCTCAATATGGAGATCGATCCGATCGAGCAGTGGGCCGGAAACCCGAGAAGCATATCTTCGGATCTGTGAGGGCGTGCAAGTGCATTTTTTGGTTTTGGATCCTCGGTTCCCACAGGGGCAGGGATTCATCGCCGCAATCAGGATAAAGCGCGCGGGATATGTCGCGTTGGCTGATGCGCGTGAAACCGTCACTTCCCCATCTTCCAACGGTTGGCGAAGCGATTCGAGGACCTGCCGCTGAAATTCCGGAAACTCGTCTAAGAACAGAACCCCGTTATGCGCGAGGCTGATCTCGCCCGGAAGCGCTTTCGTTCCCCCTCCGATCAAAGCCGACGCGCTCGCACCGTGATGCGGCGCGCGAAAGGGACGTTCGACCATCAACCCGTCGCTGCCCTTCATGCGTCCCGTAATCGAATGAATCTTCGTTACTTCCAGAGCTTCCGAAAAGGTCATTTCCGGGAGGATTGACGGAATCGCTCTTGCAAGCATGGTCTTTCCGGATCCCGGTGTACCGCATAAAAGCATATTATGGCCGCCCGCCACCGCAACCTCTGCGGCACGCTTTGCAGCTTCCTGCCCTTTGATTTCGGAAAAGTCGAAGGAGGAGCTGACCAATTCTCCCGAAAAGCTCCGGATCGGAATCGGCGCAAGCGGTTCCGACGCGTTCAGATGCCGAAGCAATTCGTTGAGCGAATGTACCGCATAAACAGTCGCTCCATCGATATACGATGCCTCCGCTGCATTTTCCCACGGGATAAAGAACTCTTTATACCCATTTGCAAACGCGTCAATCATCATCGGCAGAACGCCGTTGACCGGTCGGATTGTTCCGTCCAAGGCGAGCTCGCCGAGCGCAATCGTATTCTCCGGGATCGGGCGAATCTGGCCGGACGCCTGCAAAATGGCAAGCGCAATCGGGAGATCATAAATCGATCCTTCCTTTCTGAGATCAGCAGGAGCAAGGTTTACGATGATATTCGCCACCGGATATGACATTCCGGACTGGCGGATTGCCGCATGGATCCGTTCTTTGGATTCTTTGACCGCCGTATCGGGAAGACCGACCGTCTGATAATTGCCGATTCCGTTCATGATGGAGGCTTCTACCGTAACCAAGAAGCCGTTTAATCCGATCAAGCCGTAGCTGTAGACTTTTGCCAGCATTCGTTTGCCCCCTTCCCATGAACACAAAACGTGTTAGGCTTTGCGCTTTGCAAAAACGATCAGTTTGTTTCCCAGAAAATTCAGCACGAGTGCGATCCCCGAGGACAGCAGCGTGCAGAAAAAATCGCCCGGGATTATCCGAAGAATCCAATCGATCGAAATCACATTGTTCCACCAATTCGAAAGCCCGAATACGTTTCGGAACAAAAACATCAGTCCGAGTGAAACGCCGAGCGTCAGCGCATTGATGATCAGAAACGAGATAATCTCTCTTGCATCGCGTTTGCGCTCCTTCTGAAACGTCCATGCCGTATTCAGAACATAGCTGTTGACGATACCGCAGGCGTATCCGATGACTTTAGGAATATAGTAGGTCAAAAGCAACTGATTTGTCAAGAGCCCGAATCCGACCTGCAGCAATCTTGTCACAACCAGATCCACAAGCGTGTTCAGTACGCCGACCAAAATGAACTGAATGAACTGTACAATCCCTTTCTTTTCAGACGCTGACATAAAAAACCTTTCCGAAAATCGTAAGCACATGTTCAATGAATCCCGCATATCCGAATTCCATCGGTAAACCGGAGATAGCAGGATACATGAGAAGGAAGAATGCCGCCGAAACGCCGAGCCATATCCAACGGATGGTCCTTACCTGCGGATACTGTTTTTCTGCTTCGTACAGGAACGCGATCCCCGCAAGCATCACAAAGGGCAGCGCGGAGAAGTAATGATACAGGAATACGCACCGGGACACAAACACCCATGGAAGAATTCCGGAAAGAATTCCGACGATGACAACCCAATAGCTTCGATTTTTACGATCATCCTTATGAAAAACGATCCGAATCAACATCAAAAGCGCAAGGATGGCCGAAACATACCAGACCGCAGGATTCCCGGTGCTTGAGATATTCGAAAGCTTCCCGTCCGGATACCCTGCATAGAACCAAACCGACTTCTCGGCAAAGAACCATTCATACCAGTTCGACTGGCACGGATGCGTAGCATCCAGACCGGCATGGTACGCATACATGCTTTTTTGCTTATCCCAAAGGCATTGCAGCTGTTCATGCAGCGTATTGCGATTTTCGGACAGGTAAAAGCTGTACGAAGACGCGTAATACAGGATGACCGGAATCAGGATAAAGAACACGCAGCACAGAACCAATGTCATACATTGCCGATTCCACCGAAGATCAAAGTCCTTGCCTTTTGTGAACCGTCGAAACAGGAATGCCGAAACGATTGCCGCAACCGACAGGAAAAGCATCGGAATCCAGAATCCGTTGGCCAAAATCAAATCGTACCATTCCCAATCGTACTTGACCCGATAGAAAAATCCCTGCGACGGGTGGGAAAGCTTTGCTGCCGCAAACAGCACAAATGCGCCGAGCGTATACAGAACGGGCAGAAGCGGAATCGGATTGATCACAATCTTTCCGACCTGCATGCCGTGTTTTTTGGATTCCTTCCGATCCCGGAACCACGAAACGCATCGAGCGATAAACTGTGTGAAAAACAGCACGGCAAGTCCCGCTCCGGAATACAGACAGGTCCATTTGCTGGATGCACCGAGTCCGAAGGCAAGCCCGCAAAGTCCAAGCGAGAGCATCTGCTTTTCAAACGGTGCATCTGTTCGATTCTGTTCCATATAATCCAGCATGAACAGGAACATCAGCAGCGTAAAGAACAACGCATAAACATCGATCGTTGCAATACGCGTTTGAGAAAAATGCATACAGTCAACCGCAAACAAACCCGCTGTCAGGAACGCATATTCGGTTCTCCGAAAGATCCGCTTCGCCAAAGCATACAGCACCCAAAGGATCAACACGCCGAACAGCGTACCGGTAAACCGCCATCCAAACGGATTCATACCGAAAATGCGAACGCCGAGTGCGATCAGAACTTTTCCAAGCTGCGGATGCGTCCACTCATAGATAGAAAAGCCGTTGTCGCGCACATAGGAGAAATCCGTTACGCCGACACGTTTTCCTTCAAAGTACAGATTTGTATCCGTAACAATCTCATAAGCGGTACGCGCATGATATATCTCGTCAAAGTACATCCCGTTGAGATAGGATGGTTCGCTCGGAACCGTATTCTGCTCGTCGAGCAGAGCCTGCTGATTCGGGAATTGATCAACGCCTCTTGCGTCGTACTGCACATAGATCGAAGCATCGATCCGATTGCCGTTCGCATCAAAGATTGCAATCTCATTGAACGCCGCATTGCCGGAAGCGACAAACAATCTTACATAGCGTGTATGCAAAGGAACGTTGCATTGTTTCCATTTGAACATATCACCAAAATCTTGTTTGACTTCCGTATAATGATCTGAATCGTCATAAAACCGAATCGTGCCTTCGGCAATGTTGCCGTTCAGCCAGATCTGAGAAACATCGCATTCGGTTCCGAGATCAATAATCACCGTTTCTTCGGTTTCGCCGATCCATGGATGGGTCGGAAAGGCCGTTGTCCCCAGGTTGACAAACGCGACGATCGCGTATACCGCCATCAACGCAAGCAACAGTAGGCGATCCTTCTGGGTCAAGGTTCGCGAAGAGGGAATCGGATTTGCATGGATCAACGTTTTTTTCATGCCTTCACTCCTTTCCCAAGTGCGATCTCCTTACGAACCACGGCTGTCGTCAGATAGAAGGTTGAGAGAACCTCCAATGCCGAACAGACCGCGAGAAAATGATTGTGTCGTTCTCCTCCGCGGATGGCGTCGATCGCGCCGTCCGAAACAACGTACATGGCGACCTGCTCATTCAAGAATGTCGTAACGCTCAGCAGCAGCGCTGCAAGCAAAATCCGCTTATCCTTACTGCCCGCATAAGCGAACAGCAGCAGAATCAAGACCGGAAAAACATAGCGCTCATGCATATAATGTCCGAACGTAAACACCCAGAGCATAAAGCATGCCGCAGTCAGGTACAATACTTCCGGATCGCGTTCATGCATTCTGTCCGCACGAGTATACCGGAAAACCATCCAGATGACCCCGCCAAGCGCAGCAACAATCGCAATGATCCCGAACATCTTGAAGGTAAACCCCTGCGGGAGCAGTTTACCGATCAGCCAAAGAATCCAGCAGCCAATCGGAAGGATAAGACCGAGGAGCCCGATCACCGAACCATAGAACGCGCTGTCGTTTGTCGATAAGAATGTTTTCAGCTCGGACAGCTTCGCATTCTGCAGCAACCATCCGATCATTCCGAGCACACCGACCGTTCCAAGCAAAACCCAGTAGAAGGATTCGGCTTCCGGGAATGCAAATGTGATCAGCTGAATGATTCCGAATGCCAACGCCATAAAGCCCAATGTCAGGTAGGATCCGATCCCGTTGCGAGTTTTAAAATCCCGCACCGATTCGAAGCCGATCCAAACGATCGCTGTCGGAAAAACAAGCTTTCCGGCCGTGCTGAGCGCGTTCAGGAGCGCACCGCCTGCAGAAGCTCCGCGGAACAAATCCGCATCCGCACGTGTCCAATTCGCGCCGAGCAGCGCAAAGAAATTGTACCCCTCCACCGTGGCATAGTCATAACCGGAGGACGCTTTGAAGAAGCGTTCCACGATCCAAAAAGGAGACATCGTTCCGCGAAACGGCAGAGATACCAAAAAGATCAGCAGCAGCGAAGATGCGACTGCGACAACCGACTTGATCAGATCCGTTCTTTGCAATCTCCGATCCTTTTGCGTTGCAAGCGTAGCGATATAAACGATGGCAAGAACCGGACCGTAAATCAATGCCTGCCATTTGATCAGTACCGCGATCGCAAACCAGATTCCGCACAGAATACGTCGATCTTTGCGAAGCGCTTCAAAGGAAAGCAAAAGGAACAGCGTCAGGATCGAATCAATCTGTCCCCATGCCCCGGATAGGAAGAATACCGCAGGGTTCAGTACGATCAATCCGGCAAGCGTCAGACCTATTGCATCCGGGCAATCCTGTTCTTTGCAGAATCGAAGAATCAAAAGTCCGCATCCGATATCCGCCAAAAATGCAGGCAGCATATACCAGAACAAACGAAGCGTTTCGCTTTCCCAATCCGCAACGTGCAGAACGCGCATCAGAGTCTGCATCCCACCGAGGATCAGCATATATCCCGGCGGGTAATCGTACCATGTTCCATCATAGAACGTCGCAAAACCGCCGTTCGCGATCTGATTTCCCCATGCGATCCAGCAGCTCATATCGGTCGCATGACCTTGATAAACGCTGCAAAGAAGCAATCGGATGACGAATCCGATGAGGACAACTGCGGCAAAGATCGCATATCCGGTGCGCTTTGGAAGTGAAGCTGCTTGCAGAGAATCGAAATGCCGATAGATGCCATAAAGAAGCGCTGCCGCCGCAAAAATCGTCGACCAGGCGATCAGAGAGAATAACGCTTCATAGGAACCCTCTGCCTTTTCGGACGCTTTGGTTTGCGAAGAGCGTGTTGCAAGCTTTTGAAACGGAACCGGTGCGCTGTCGCTTTTTTCGACGGTGATGTTGCGAAACCGGGCGACGCCCTCGGAAACGCTTGAATACCCGCCGAGTCGCAGCGCAATCCGAACGGACTCCTGAGACTTTGCCGTTTCAAATGCCAGCGTGACGGTTTCCCAATCGTTTGTTCCGTAAACGCCGTTGGAATACAGATAGCTGCCGTCAATGCTGTAATTATCGATCGACAGCGTTGCGCCTTCTCCGTCTGAAACGCCTTCCGTGCATAGCTCGGCCCGGAGAACATAGCGCGTGCTTGCCGCAACAGGGATGTCATGCACGAGCCGACAGTCATTCAACGTATCCGAAGCAATCGTAACCACGCCGTCTTCGCAGGTTACGGAAGAGCTGTTCTCATAAGAAACGACGCTCCATCCGATCGGAAGTCCGTCCTCGGAACACTCCCGAAAATCAAATGATTCCTTCGATACTCCATTGGAGCCGGCACAGCCGATCAGTATTACAGCGCAAAGCATCAACGTAAGAATGGCTGCATACGATCTTCTTTTCAAAATCTCTTCCTCCGACTGTTCTGTACTTAAAATGCGTTTTCAAACTGTTCGACATGCGCGTCGTCGAGCCAAACTTCCACAACGTCAAATCGACAGGGTTGTTCTGTCAGACCGTTTTCGGCGCAGTACCCAAGCGCGGCCTTGCGAAGATTCTGTTGCTTCTTCCAGGTAACGGACTGACGCGGAAACGCAACGGTATCTTTGCTTCTTGCTTTCACTTCCACAAAAACAATTGTTCCGGTTTTCCGTTCCTGCATGACAAGATCCAACTCGCAATGCCCGAATCGGTAATTGCGCGCAAGCGTCTTCATTCCCGCCTTATGCAACGCTTTTTCGGCAATCTCTTCCCCGCGTTTCCCCGCGTCAATTGTTCTCATAAAACTTTTTCAAAAACGACCTTCTGTGAATCGGAGTCATTCCGAATTCGCGGATGGCGTTCATATGCTCCTGCGTTCCGTAGCCTTTGTTCCGAGCAAAACCATATTGCGGATACAGCTTGTCCTGCTCAATCATGTAGTGATCCCGTTCCACCTTCGCTACGATCGATGCGGCCGCTATGGAGTAACAAAGCGCATCGCCGTGAATGAGCGGATGCTGCCGCGCAGCGATATTCAATCCCGTTAACGCATCAATCATGACGTCCGTAACAGGCGTTTGCATTTTGGCAAAGGCATCCGCAAAAGCCAACTTGGTTGCCTCCAGGATGTTGATTCGATCGATCACATCCGGCTCGATCCAGGCAGTCTGAACCTCCACGGCCGTGTGAAGAATCTGCTCATAAAGCATTTCACGCCGTTTCTCCGATACCTTTTTGGAATCATTGATATACGGGATCAACGGTTCGGGCGGCATAACGACGCATGCAACAACAACGGGTCCCGCAAGCGGTCCTCTTCCGACTTCATCCATACCGGCAAGAACGATCCCGTCCTGCGCCCAGAATTCCCGATCGATCCGAGAAATGGTAAGAAGCCGCTCCTGTTCATTCTTTTGCGCCATAACGTTCCGCCTCATCTTCCTTGGCAATCGGTCGCTCCAGCGTAACATGTGCGATCTTTCCACCGCGGAACTCGTCCAACAAAACCCGCGCTGCACGTTCCGTATCAAGCTCGCCGCCTTTGATCAAAAATCCGCGACTTTGGCAGACTGCATGCAAAAGATTCTCATCCGGTGTTTCGCGATCGATTTTTTTATATCGGGCTGACAGTTCTTCCGGACAAAGGTTCCGAAGCTCTTGCAGCAATTGCAAAGCAAGCTCCTCAAGCTCAAGTATTTCATCATTGATCGAGCCGAGGAAGGCAAGATGACGGGCCGCTGTCTGATCTTCAAGCTTCGGCCAGAGCAAACCCGGTGAATCGAGCAGCTCCAGATAGGGTGTTACGCGAACCCATTGCGTTCCCTTTGTAACTCCGGGGCGATCTCCGACTTTGGTCCGCGACTCCCCCGCGATCCGATTGATGAACGTCGATTTCCCTACATTCGGTATTCCGACAACCAATGCCCGCACCGTTTTTTGAACGCCCTTTGCTTTCATGCGTTCCACTTCACTTTTTGTGGATTCGGATATCAGGCGAGTTGCAAGCGTCTTTCCTCCGGAAGAAGTCGAGACGATTTTCCCGGAGAGAATTCCCCGGCTTCGAAAATATTGAATCCATTCCTCGGAAACGTGATCATCCGCAAGATCACTCTTGTTCAAAAGCACGATTCGCGTTTTACCCGCAAACAAGTCATCAAAATCCGGATTCCGGGATGCGCGCGGCGCTCGTGCATCGACGATTTCCACGACAACGTCGATCCGTTTCAGCTGCTCCGATAGCTGTCGTCGTGCTTTTGCCATATGCCCCGGATACCAATTGATTTGATTCATATCTGCCCTCCTGCGTCGATTCCTACGCAAAGCAAAACCCCTGTTCGGGATTTCTTCCTATATTATGCACGAAAAGTTTGGAAAAGGGAACCCCCCAAATGTTACGAAAACGGAGAAAAAACGTAAAATCATGCAAAAAACAACGACCCTTCGAATCGAAAGGTCGTTGCACAAATACTAGTGGACTTATTTCTTCTCGTCGATGCGCTCGCGAATCTTCGCAGCCTTACCGCTTCTGTCACGCAGATAATAGAGCTTTGCTCTGCGAACAACGCCGTGACGAAGGACTTCGATCCGGCCAATACGCGGGCTGTTGTACGGGAAAGTACGCTCTACGCCGATGCCATAGGACATACGACGAACTGTAAAGGACTTGCGGATGCCGCCGCCCTGAATTTTGATGACGATGCCTTCAAAGTTCTGAAGACGCTCACGGTTGCCTTCAACGACCTTCACGAAAACACGGACGGTATCGCCGATTTCGAGTTCAGGCAGATCGTTGCGAAGCTGTTCTTTTTCGAGTTCACGAATGATGTCAGACATGATTGATTTTCTCCTTTTGAATGATATTCACAGACGTTCACGGAGCAACTTCCGGCGGACCGCCCGATGTCGCAAGCGGCATTATACCATAGAACATGCCGAATTGCAAGACTTATTTTTGAAACTTTCCGAAATGGCCGAGTAAAATCGGACGCATTTGTTTGGTCTTCAAGAGTGCCTGTTCATGACGCCACTTTTGAATCTTCGCATGATGACCGTTCTGCAAAATTTCCGGAACGATCATTCCGCGAAAGTCGGCCGGACGCGTATACTGCGGATATTCCAGAAGTCCGTCCGCATGCGACTCATCGAGCACGCTCTCTTCACTGCCAAGCACGCCGGGAATAAACCGTGACAGACAATCAACCAATACCATCGCAGGCAATTCGCCGCCGGTCAGAACATAGTCACCGATGGACAGTTCTTCGTCAATGATGGTGTTGACGCGTTCATCGACGCCTTCATAATGACCGCAGAGCAGGATCAACCGTTCTTCCTTTGCAAGTTCCTGGGCTCTTTTCGCCGTCAGCAGTTGCCCGCGCGGAGTCAGCAGGATTCGATGCGCAGGCGCATCGCCTTGAACGGCTTCCATGCAATCAAAGATCGGCTGTGCCATCATCACCATTCCCGCACCGCCGCCAAACGGATAATCATCCGTTTTTCGATGCTTATTGTCGGCATAATCGCGAATGTTGTGCGTGTGGATTTCCAACAGTCCGTTTGCCTGGGCCCTGCCAAGCATACTGGAGCCGAAAACGCCGGTGAACATTTCCGGAAACAGCGTTAAGATATCAATCTTCAAAGAGTCCGACCTCCTTCAGAACGTCTGCTTTGAAAACGATACGCTTCTCTTCTACATCCACCGTATCCAGCACCCGTTTCAAAGCAGGAACCAGGAGTTTGCCGTGCTCGATTTCATAGACGTCATTCGCGCCGGTCTCCAAAACATCGGTAACCGTTCCGTAAGAATTCCCATCCGTATCGGAAGCCGAACAGCCGATCAGATCCGCCACAAAATACGTATAGGCCGGAAGTGATACGGCATGCGCACGATCCACACAGAGATATTTCCCGCGCAGCAAGTTTGCCTGTTCCGGGGTCTCATATCCTTCAATCGAAAGGATTACACTGTTTTCGACAATCGAAGAAACCGAAATCTGCACGGGAACATACGTATTCCCGTGCATTTCCAGATAGGCATGTTCAAGGCCGCGAAACCGACGGCTGTCATCGGTCGTCGGATTCACCTTGACGGCGCCATGAACGCCGTGCGGACGGGCGATTTCCCCGATCCGATAATACATGTTGCTCACAGAATATCCACAACGACGCGCTTCTCATCGTTGATCGAAGCGGCTTTTACGACGGTACGGATAGCCTTAGCGATTCTGCCGGACTTCCCGATCACCTTGCCGGTATCGGAAGGATCCACGGAGAGCTCGATGACCACGCGGTCCTCTTCCTCCCGCTTCTCCACCCGAACAGCTTCCGGATGATCGACAAGGCTTTTGGCGATCATTTCAACAAGTTTATCCATGCAATGCCCTCACGATCAATCGATCGCGCCGGACTTCTTGAGCAAACCGCGGACGGTGTCGGTCGGCTGAGCGCCATTCTTCATCCATTCCTTGGCACGGTCATTGTTGACCTTCAGTTCTGCCGGCTCGGTGACAGGATTGTAATAACCGATTTCCTCAACGAATGCGCCATCACGCGGTGCGCGGGAATCCGCTACTACAATACGGTAGAAAGGCTGCTTCTTCGCGCCCATTCTTCTGAGTCTGATTTTCAACATGGTTTGATTCCTCCATTTATAATTTCTGATGTATGTTCGAAAACGGCTGTGCCGTGATCGTCCAAGGTTTAAAACGAAAATGGGAAGCCGCCGCGCTTTTTCATCTTCTTCCCGAGCTTACCGCCGGTCAGCTGCTTCATCAGTTTCCGGCTTTGATCAAACTGATTGATCAAGCGATTCACATCCTGAATCTGAGTTCCGCTTCCGCGGGCTATTCTGCGACGGCGGGATGCATTCAGAATATCCGGATTCTCCCGTTCCTTCGGAGTCATTGCCTGAATGATGGCCTTTGTTCGTCCCATCGCTTTTTCATCCACGACGACGTTCCCCATCTTTCCGCTCATTCCGGGGATCATCCCCATGATCTCCTCCATGGAGCCCATATCCTTCATCTGCTCCATCTGATCGAGAAAGTCGTTGAGCGTAAAAGCATTGGAACGCATTTTCTGCTCGAGTTCCTTTGCCTTCTTTTCATCAAAAGCCTTCTCTGCTTTCTCAATCAGCGTCAGAACATCGCCCATACCGAGGATTCGGCTTGCCATACGGTCCGGGTGGAACGGTTCAAGATCCGTCATCTTCTCGCCTGTTCCCGCGAACTTGATCGGCTTCCCAGTCACGGCGCGAACCGACAGCGCGGCGCCGCCTCTCGTATCGCCATCCAATTTGGTAATGATGACACCGGTCAACGGAACGGCTTCATCAAAAGCTTTGGCAGCATTCACAGCGTCCTGACCGGTCATTGCGTCGATAACAAGCAAAATCTCTGCAGGATCACAGGCATCGCGAACCCGCTTCAATTCGTCCATCATATCGTCGTCAATGTGCAAGCGACCTGCGGTATCCACAATGACTACGTCCATAAAGCGAGACTTCGCATAGTCGATCGCTTCGAGGACCGTTTTTTCCGGCTTTTGCGTCCCTTTTTCGAAGACAGGGGCTTCGGCTTTTGCTCCGACCACTTTCAATTGTTCGATCGCAGCCGGACGGTAAATATCGCATGCGCAAAGAAGTACATTCTTCCCATACTGCTTTTTAATTAAGGAAGCGAGCTTTCCGCACATCGTCGTTTTGCCGGCGCCCTGCAAACCGGCCATCAGGATAACTGCCGGTTTTTTGGAACCGAACTCCAATTTCGCGTTGGTGCTGCCCATCAGATTCGTCAGTTCTTCATTGACGATCTTGATGATCATCTGACCGGGCGTTAAACTTTCCAAAACGTCCGCTCCGACGGCACGCGCTTCAACCGTTTTGATAAAATCCTTTACGACGCGGAAGTTGACGTCAGCCTCCAAAAGAGCAAGCTTGATCTCCCGCATGGCATCACGCACTTCGCGTTCGGACAAACGCCCTTTTCCGGTGAGCTTTTTAAAGATATTCTGCAATTTGGAAGCAATGCCTTCAAATGCCATATGTATCCTCCCAGATCTCGTTCAAAGTCACAAGATATCCGTCAAAAGCATCGCGATCGGCAGGATTCAGCTCCACATCGTGAAACCGACGTTCCATCGCGTTCAGAATGCTGCGATGGCGCATTGCCTTCTCAAGCAGATGCAGCTTGGACTCATGATCCTTCAGCGTATGCTCTGCGCGCATCAGCAGATCACGGACCGCCTGACGTGAGATATTCTCGCGCTCGGCAATCTCCGCAAGAGAACAGTTCTCATTTGCATACTGGTCGACGACGCTCCGCTGCCGATCGGTCAAGAGCGCGCCGTACATATCCAACAGATTGCCCAGTTCTATAATGCGATCCATAGTTCCTCACAGGTGTAAAGTATTTTTCCTTTACACTTGTTTCATTATACAAAAAAAGACGAAAATGTCAAGCACTATTTATCGAAAATCCGAATCGTTTTCTAATAAGTTTACAATCAGTTTTACCGATCCTTCGCTTGATCTGCCGATACCGAGGAATCGATCGGCGGCATAAAGTCGGACAAACCCACGGACGGGACGGTTCAGATTCGTTTCCAATCCATTCAGCGAAGGACGCAACCGATCTGGGTGCAGCACGCAAGCCGGCATGAATTGCAGTGCATCTTCGCAGGAAGTCAGCGAATCGGAAAGCCGATTTGCTTCTTTCAGTCGATAGAGTTCCGGGATCGTGAAGGACCGATTCAGATCAAACGGTCCGGAGGAAGTCCGAAGCAAAAATGACATATGGGACGGAACATTCAGGGCAGACCCGATATCGGCGCAAAGCGTGCGGATATAGGTTCCGCGCGAGCATTTCACACGAATCAGAAACCGATTTGGCGCGGTTTGCGCAATCAGTTGAATCGAATCAATCACAATCTCGCGTCGTTTCTCCGGAATTTCCGTTCCGCTGCGCGCAAGGTCATACAACTTTTTTCCATTGTACTTCAAAGCCGAATACATCGGCGCGATCTGTTCTCCGGATCCCAGAAATTGAGAAAGCACAGCGGTCAGCTGTTCGCTTCGGATGATTGTATCGCAGCGCTCCGTAACGGTTCCCTGTGCATCCTGTGTGTTGGTTGCAATGCCAAATGAAATTTCGGCAAGGTATTCCTTTTGTTTGTCAACGAGATAATCAAACAATCGGACGGCTCTGCCGACGCATACCGGCAAAACGCCGGCCGCCTCCGGGTCCAAAGTCCCGAGATGACCGACGCGCTTTATGCCGAAAAGCTTTCGAATATCCACCACAACATCGTTTGACGACATGGCAGGTGGTTTTAAGACTGCAACGATGCCTTCCATTTTCTCACCGCTTCCACCATTTTACATAGAACGAGCTCTTTCGCTTTCTCCATAGGGACGCAGAGCGTGAATCCGGCTGCACGCGAATGTCCGCCACCGCCGAATTGCGTGGCAATTTCCGAGACGTCTGCCCCCCATTTGGACCGAAGACTTCCGCGAATCTTTCCGTCCGACGATTCCCGCAGGGTACATGCGATTTCCACGGGAGCAAGATCGCGAACGTAATCGATCAATCCTTCACAATCGGATTCCTCTGCAGAAAACCGAGCAAGCGTATCCCGATTGAGACAAACAATCCCGACGGAATTCTCCTCGGCAAGGGTAACGTTCTCCAACGTGTATGCGATCAGTTTTCCCTTGTTCAAAGGCACTGTACGAAACAGAATTCGATTCAGTTCGGGAAGGTCGATGCCGTATTGCAAAAGTTCTCCTGCGATCCGAAAGGTATCCGATGTAGTGTTGGAATACGAAAAATTGCCGGTATCGGTCGCGATCGCAGTGAACAAACAAACGGCAATCTCACGGTCAATCGGAATCTGCATCTTCGTCAACAGCCGATAGATCAATTCCCCTGTTGCACCGACTTCTTCGACCCAGTCTCCGTCCTTGGTATTCTTCGGGTTCGTTCCGTGATGATCGATGCAGAAACGAAACGCACATTGCTCCAGAAACGGTTCTAAAGCATCTGCGCGGGAATGATCGCCGCAATCGATGTAAACGGCAGCTTCCGGAATCTTTGAAACGGATGAAACGACCGTATCGCTTCCGGACAAAAAGCGTAAATACTTGGGTACTGCATCAACACAGGCAACAATCGCGTGTTTTCCAAGGGATTGCAAAGCGCGACTCAATGCAAGGCAAGAGCCCAACGTATCACCGTCCGGTGAACGATGGGCTGCCAATACAAAATCGTTATGCGATTCAAAGAACTGTTTAGCGCATGCAAGGTTCATTCTTGAGGCTCCTCGTTCGATGCATCTTTATGAAGGGAGCGCAGAACTTCGGAGATATGAACCGAATATGCGATCGAATCGTCTCCGACGAATTTGATCTGCGGGACGCGCCGGATGGTCATGCGATTGCCAACCTCATGCTGAATGAAGCCTGCCGCATGATTCAATGCGGCGACTGCTTCTTTTGTCGCATTCGCATCCTCTCCGTAGATGGATACATGCGCTTTGGCATACTTCAGATCGGGCGTTACTTCCATTGCCGTAATCGAAGTGACGACCGGTATCCGCGGATCCTTCATATCGAAAATCACCGCGCTGACCGTTTTTTTCAGCTCTTCGCTGAGTCGTTCCATTCTGACCTTGGCCATTACCGCTGAACTTCCTCCACCGTATAGCATTCAATCACGTCATCCACAAGAATATCGTTGAAATTCTCAATGGAAATACCGCATTCATACCCGGCAAGCACTTCTCTTGCATCGTCTTTAAACCGCTTCAAAGAAGCAATCTTGCCGTCGTGCAGAACGATACCGCCGCGAACAACGCGGATCTGCGCATTGCGAACGACCTTGCCTTCATTGACATAGGCACCGGCAATCGTTCCGACGCCGGAGATGCGGAAGGTTTCCCGAACCGTGCAGCGACCGAGATCCACTTCCTGATAAACCGGCTTGAACATGCCCTTCATCGCGTTCTCAACGTCTTCAATCGCATTGTAAATCACGCGGTAGGTGCGTACATCCACCTTCTCCTTCTCGGCCGTTGTGCGTGCGGTCGAATCCGGACGAACGTTAAACCCGATGACGATCGCGTTGGAAGCAGATGCGAACATAATATCGCTTCCCGTAATTGCGCCGACGCCGCTGTGAATGCAACGAACGCGTACTTCGTCGTTGGAAAGCTTTTCAAGCGCCTGTTTGACCGCTTCCACCGAGCCGGTCACATCCGCTTTAATGATCAGGTTCAGTGTCTTCAGCTCGCCTTCGGCCATCTGACTGAACAAATCGTCCAGCGACACTTTCTGCTGCTGCTTAATTTGCGCTGCCTTGATCCGATCACGCCGTTCTTCCGCTACCTGACGGTTGAGCTTGTCATCGTCTGCCGCAAAGAGCATATCGCCCGCATCCGGAACTTCGTTAAAGCCGAGTACTTCCACAGGGGTAGAAGGTCCCGCAGCATTCACAACGCGGCCCTTATCGTCCATCATTGCGCGAACTCTGCCATAAGCCGTACCAGCCACGATTGTATCGCCCTTATGCAGCGTACCGTTCTGAACCAAAACCGTAGCTACCGGGCCTCTTGCTTTATCAAGCTCCGCTTCGATAATCGTTCCTTTCGCAAGGCGGTCCGGATTGGCGCGAAGCTCGAGAACATCCGCCTGGAGCAGTACCATCTCCAATAGGGTGTCCAGATTGATCTGTTTCTTTGCGGAAACCGGAACGCAGATTGTGTCACCGCCCCATTCTTCCGAAACGAGTCCATGCTCGGTCAGCTGCTGTTTCACCCGCTCCGGATCGGCCGTATCACGGTCGATCTTATTGATCGCAACAACAATCGGAACGCCCGCTGCCTTCGCATGATTGATGGCTTCCACCGTCTGCGGCATAATTCCGTCATCCGCGGCAACAACCAAAATAACGATATCCGTAACCTGAGCGCCGCGTGCGCGCATCGCCGTAAACGCTTCATGGCCGGGCGTATCGATAAACGTGATCTGACGATCGTTCAGCGTGACCGTATACGCGCCGATATGCTGCGTGATACCGCCCGCTTCGCCCGCGGTCACATGAGAATTCCGAATCGCGTCAAGCAGCGACGTCTTACCGTGGTCGACGTGGCCCATGATCGTAACGACCGGAGGACGAGGCTTAAGCTTATCCTCGGGATCAGCATCTTCTGCGGCTTCGAGCAGGGTCTCTTCCATCGTTTTGGCAACTTGTTTTTCAAGGGTGATGCCAAATTCTCCGGCGATCAGCTCACAGGTATCAAAGTCGATTTCCTGATTGATATTTGCAATGATGCCAAGCATCAGCAGCTTCTTCAGCAGCTCATTGGCAGGTTTGCCGAGCTTCTCGGACAGATCCTTCACCGTAATGGTCTCCCCGTTGATTACGGCATGCTCGATCACAATCGGAGCGGGCTTCGGCGACGAAACCTCCTGCGAACCGCGACGAACTTTGCGGCGATTGCCCATCTGCGTATCGTCTTCCCATCCGCGAGCGGACGGTCCGGCTTCTTTTTGCATAGTCTTTTTATTTTTCGCCTTCTTGTCCTGTGTGTCGTAATTCTTCTTTTTGTCCGTACGCGCACGATCCGAAGAAGTCGGCGTATTGATTACAACCGCTCGCGAGCCTTGCTGCGTCTGCGCGCTCTGATTGCGATTCGGCTGCGGACGGTTGCCGGCCTGCGGCGCACGGTTTTCCTGCCGCTGCGGACGATTGTCCTGGCGCGGCGGCCGTTCCTGCTGATTTCGCTGAGAACGATCATTCGTCTCTGTACGTGCCGGAACCGCTTTGGGGAGTGGTTCTTCGCGAACGTGTTCCGATGCTTCCGCTTGCTGCACAGCGACAGGCTCCGGTTCCTCGGTTCCGCCGACGTGCACGGCAAGATCGCTTTCGCTCGCAAGGATCGAAGCAAGACGCTCTTTCCGCTCCTGCTCCAGTTTTGCTGCCTTTTGGGCTTCTTCTATGTCGATCAACTTCCCTTCGTTCCGACGCGCCGAATCCAGCAACTTCCCCAAAGATGCCTTCGTGGACTCAACAGACGACAGAAGCATCTGAAGATCTTCCTTTAATTGTTTTGCAGTTTCAAGATAATTCGCCATTCTTGTACCCCCGCTGTTACTCTTGGGACAAAAGCCCTTCTATCATTGTTCGAAACGGTTCATCCAAAACCGCCATCGCAACTCTCCCCGGTTTTCCGATCGCTTCTCCGACGCAGTCGACAAAGGAGATCGGAATCTGATGATGCTTACACATCGCGATATACTGCGATTTTGTTGCCTCGGATGCGGAATGTTCCACCAGAACCAGTTTTGCCCGATTCGATTGAATCGCTTTTTCAACAGAGAACGCGCCGCTCTGTGCTTTTCCGGCCTTCATACAAAGCCCGATCGCGTTATACAGTTTGTTCTGCACGTTTCACATCCTCCGCAAGCTGAGAACAGATCGTTTCATCGAGCGTTACGTGCAGCGCACGATCAATTGCATGAGATTTCAACGCCTTTTCAAAGCACGCCGTTTTCGCACAGATGTATGCGCCGCGTCCGTTGCGCTTCCCGGTACGATCGATTACAATGTTCTCCTCCTCGGTTCGCACAACGCGCAAAAGCTCCGTTTTCGGATAGGATTGCCTGCACGCAACACACATCCGCATCGGTATTTTTTTCAGCACGTTATTCCTCCGATGATTCGAGTGCTTCGGAAGCATTGTCCGCCTGCGACTGGCTCTTGATATCGATCTTCCAACCGGTCAGCTTAGCTGCAAGCCTTGCGTTCTGACCTTCCTTGCCGATCGCCAAAGACAGCTGCGAATCCGGTACGATTACGCGTGCCGACTTCTCCTCATCATTGACATAAACCATCAGCACCTTCGCGGGGCTCAAAGCCTTTGCAATATAGACTGCACTGTCGCTGTCCCACTCGATGATATCGATCTTCTCGTTATACAATTCGTTGACAATACGTTCTACACGCTGCCCACGCTGACCGACGCACGCGCCGACCGCATCCACCTGGGGATCGCTCGACCAAACGGATACCTTCGTGCGGAAACCGGCCTCACGCGCAATGGACTTGATCTGAACAACGCCGCTCATGATTTCGGGAACTTCCAGTTCAAACAACCGTTTCACCAGACCCGGATGCGTTCTCGATACAGAGACCTGCGGTCCCTTATTGTCCTTACGCACTTCCAGCACATACACTTTCAGACGTTGATTGTTTTCATACGTTTCACCGGGAATCATTTCATTCGCGGTCAGGATACCATCCGTCTTGCCAAGCTCAACAAACGCGTTCCCTTTTTCGACGCGCTGTACGATTGCAGTGAGAATCTCGTTCTCGGTTTCCTTGTACTCCTCGTAAATGTTGCCGCGTTCGGCTTCACGAATTCGCTGAACCATGACCTGCTTTGCCGTCTGGGCTGCGATGCGGCCGAAATCTTTTGTAAATGCTTCCTCTTCAAGCACGTCGCCGAGATCATAGAGCGGATTGATTTTTTTTGCCTTCGCAAGAGAAATCTCCTGCGATGGATTTTCTACCTTTTCAACAACCGTTTTCGATGCCCAGATATGAATCTCTCCGGTGTTCCCGTCAATCTCGGCACGAACGTTGCCGGTGGAATTGTAGTTTCTCTTATAAGCAACGCAAAGTGCAGCCTCAAAAGCGTTCAGCAAAACGTCTTTTTTAATACCGCGTTCTTTTTCAAGCGCATTCAAAGCATCAATAAATTCTGCATTCATCTTCAAAAAACTCCTTCATTCTTTCTAAAAAATTAATCAAAACGGATATTGGGACGAATCAACGCACAATCCTTTTTCATGATCGTTCGTTCTTCGCCCTTTTCCGTGCGGATCGTAAATGTCTCTGCGTCGAAGCCGATCAGCTCGCCAATCCACTCCTTCTTCTTTTCCAAGGGAGCATACAGCCTGACCTGCATTTCTTTCCCCATGGCGCGCTCATAATCGCGATCCTTTTTCAGCGGTCGATCGATTCCGAGCGACGAAACGGAAAGGACATACTCCTGTTCAATCGGATCGGCTTCATCGAGGATCGGGTCCAAAGCGCGGCTCACAGCCTCGCAGTCGTCAATCGTGACACCGCCTTCCCGATCGATGTAAAATGTAAGAACCCAGTCCCCGTATTCCTTCTGAAATTCGACATCGCAAAGTTCAAAGCCCATCCGGGCAATCACAGGTGCAGCAAGCTGTTCGCAGATTTCTACCGTTTTCATTTCTCCCTCAAAACGAAAGAGTGAGGTTTTTCCCCACTCCTTCAAGTTCAACATTCCAACAATGCGGATTATACCATAGAATCGCGATGAATGCAAGTATTATTTCGATAAAGTCTTGTTTCCGCGATTCCCAACGACTCGGTCAACACGGTCGAACAGTTTTTGTTCGTCCTCGGACGCCGGTCGATCGGACTTGGGTGCAAACAACTGCGTTTTTGCGTAATGTACCATCGCTGCATACGAGATAACAACCGATATACCCAAGACGATCAGGTTCCACGGCTCAATCACGGGCAGAACGAAGCTCAGAAGAGATAAGATTACGCCTGCGGTAAATACGCCTGTTGCAATCTTTCCATACCAATCGGCATATGCAACCTTATGATGCTTCAACATGATCGCGCCGCCGGTAAACATCAGCAGCTCTTTCAGAACGATCAACCCGAAAACGACTGCATAAAGAATCGCAATTGTACGGGATTCGAGACAGAATTTGCCGATAAGGATGCATATCAGTGCCGCTACCCCCATCAGCTTATCCGCGAGTGGATCCAGAATCTTTCCGACCGGAGTTACCCAGCCGAACGTTCTTGCCAAAAATCCGTCAAGAATATCCGTCAAAAACGCGACGGCATAGATAATCAGCGGAATCCAGAATGCAGCAACACCGACGGAATTCGACGGGTCAGTCGCGGTCGAAAGCGCATCGAAGAATTGCCAAACGAATACGCCGGTCAACACAATACGAAGAGAAGTCAGAATGTTCGGAATCTGTTTCATCGAACGGTCAGATCCTCAACGTACAGTTCCCGAACGGCATTCTCGTCAACCGCTTCCTCCTGCATCTTTACGGGCGCATTCTTAGCAGCTTCCGCTGCATCACGCGCATCGAAGAATTTCGTCGCAACCTGCGGGAACAGCGCATAGCTGAGAACATCTTCTTCCTGGCGAATGCGATCTTTGATCTCAGAGCGGTATTTTTCCAGTTCCGGTTCCAACAGATCGGCCGGGCGGCAGGTGATCACTTCGGCATCCCCGATCGCCTTTTTGCGAACTTCCTCATTCACTTCGCCGGGAAGTCTACCATACTCGCCGCGCAGTAAGCCCTTGGATTCCTTCGTAAAGCTCTTATACCGCCCCATCAGTACGTTCAGAACAGCCTGAGAGCCGACGATTTGGCTGGTCGGCGTAACGAGCGGCGGATATCCGAAATCTTTCCGTACACGCGGCACTTCGGCGAGCACTTCGTAATAACGATCCTCCGCGTTCGCCTGTTTCAGCTGACTGATCAGGTTAGAGAGCATTCCGCCCGGAACCTGGTAAAGCAGCGTATTCGTATCAACACGAAGAGATTTGTCGGAAATCAGCCCTTCCTTCTTCATCCGATCGAATACCTTGCGGAAATGCTTTGCAGCCTCCGAAAGCGCATTCAGATCGAGGCCGGTATCCCGTTCCTGTCCTTTCAATGTAGCAACAAGCGGTTCCGTTGCCGGCTGTGAAGTACCGTTGCCGAAGGGAGACAACGCCGTATCAACAATATCCACACCGGCCTGCATTGCCATCAGGTACGTCATATCACCGGTACCGGAGGTGTTATGCGTATGCAGATGAATCGGAACATCCACTTCGGCCTTCAACCGCTTGACAAGCGAATAGGCATCGTACGGCAACAGAAGGTTTGCCATATCTTTGATGCAAATCGTATCCGCGCCCATCTGAACCAATTCTTTCGCCAGTTTGACGAAATAATCCTCGCTGTGTACCGGGGACGTGGTATAGGAAATCGCCGGTTCGCAGATGCCGCCGTATTTCTTTGTGTACTTAATCGCAGCCTCAAGGTTGCGCGGATCGTTCAACGCGTCGAAAATGCGAATGACGTCGATCCCGTTTTCAATCGCTTTCCGGCAGAACTGCTCGACAACATCGTCGGCATAATGCTTGTATCCGAGGATATTTTGCCCGCGAAACAGCATCTGCAGTTTGGTGTTCGGAAGATGCTTGCGAAGTGTGCGCAGTCTTTCCCACGGATCCTCATTCAGGAAGCGTAGGCAGGCGTCAAAGGTCGCTCCTCCCCAGACTTCCAACGACCAATAACCAATGGAATCGAGGATTTCGCATGCGGGGAGCATATCGGAGATCGGCATACGCGTCGCAGCAAGCGACTGATGCGAGTCACGCAGAATCGTATCGGTAATATACAGTTTTGACATAAACGCACCTCCTTACCGGAACAGAGAGAGGAAGACACCGGCTGCGATCGCAGAGCCGATAACGCCGGCAACGTTCGGACCCATAGCATGCATGAGCAGAAAGTTTTTCGGGTTTTCCTTCTGTCCGACAACCTGGCTTACGCGCGCCGCCATCGGAACGGCGGAAACGCCTGCTGATCCGATCAACGGATTGATCTTCTTCTTAAGGAACAGGTTCATGAATTTGGCAAGCAGGACGCCGCCGGCCGTACCGCCCATGAATGCAATGACACCGAGAACGATAATCGCAATGGTCGTCCAATTAATAAACGTATTTGCCGTTGCCGTTGCGCCGACGCAGACGCCGAGGAAAATCGTAACGATATTGCACAATTCATTCTGCACCGTTTTGGAAAGACGTTCGGTCACGCCGCACTCACGGAACAAATTGCCGAGCATCAGACATCCAACCAACGGAGCTGCGCTCGGAACGAGCAAGGAAACAAAAATCGTAACGACGATCGGGAACAGGATCTTCTCCGCCTGCGAGACCGGACGAAGCTGTTCCATGACGATCATACGCTCTTTCTTGGTCGTCAGCGCCTTCATGATCGGGGGCTGAATCACCGGAACAAGCGCCATATACGAATACGCCGCCACAGCAATCGGCCCTAAGAATGCCGGTGCCAACTGGCTTGTAACTAGAATCGCCGTCGGGCCGTCCGCCCCGCCGATGATGCCGATGGACGCCGCAATGTTCTGAATCGCCGTATTCTGGCTGTTCATAAACGGAAGCTGGAACACGAGGATGGACAGCGTAAACGCTACGTAGATACCCAACTGTGCTGCAGCACCGAGCAGAAGGGACTTTGGATTTGCAATCAGCGGACCGAAATCCGTCATTGCGCCGACGCCCATAAAGATCAAGCACGGATAGATGCCGAGTTTGACTCCGAGATACAGATAATCGAGCAAACCGGTATTGGATGTGTCGCCGATCAACTCCCAGTTCACATGTCCGCCGGCAAACAGCTCTTCATGAAAGAGGCCTGCTCCCGGAAGATTCGTCAAAAGCATGCCGAATCCGATCGGGACGAGCAGCAAGGGCTCAAACTTCTTGACAATCGCAAGATACAACAGGATGCACGCGACGAGGATCATAATCAGACATTTCCAATTTTCTCCTACAAAAATCTGCGCGAATCCCATCGATTTCAAAAAATCGAGAATGGTATTCCAAATTTGTTCCATAGCAAACCTCGCTTAAGCGATCGTGCAAAGCAAAGTACCGCTCTCTACCGTAGAACCCTTCGTTACAGCGATCGAGGTCACCTTCCCGGCACAAGGAGCCAGAATTTCATTCTCCATCTTCATCGCTTCAAGAATCATCAGCTGCTGACCTTCCTTTACCGTATCACCTTCTTTGACCGACACGGAAAGAATGTTGCCGGGCATCGGAGAAGTTACTTTTTCCCCTTCCCCTACGGGCTTTGCAGCAACGGGCGCCTTTGCGGGTTCCGCTTGAGGGGCAGCCTGCCGGACAGCTTTGGGGTCGATTTCCTCGACCTCTACTTCATATTTCGTACCGTTGACATTGATTAAAAATTTACGCATTTTGGAACTCCTCCCTTAATCGTTTACTTTTTTGATAGATAAAATGCGAAGTCCGTTGACTTGCTTCCCCATTACAGTTGCGAGTGCAGCGGACACGGCGGCAATCAATTCGCCGTGGTTCGGCTCATCCGTAGGTTGCTGCGCAGGTCTCGACGCGACTGGCACCGGCTGCTGGACGGGCTGACTCGTCTTCTTTCGGCCCATAATCCAACCCATGCACTTCACAATCGCAACCAATGCAACAAGGCCGACAAAGACGATGCCAAGGCCGAGCAGAAATGTTAAAAGCGTATCCGAAAGGTACGTACCTTCCTGGAACGACAACACTCCTGATTCAGCTGCTTCCAAATACATCATTTTGAAAACCTCCATGTTGCTTCATAGCGGATAAGATTCCTTACTTACCCTCTTACTATTCATTTACCCGTTTTCCCTCTTTTTCCTTTTTTGTCGGAAAAAATAAATCAATATTCCGAACTGGATATTTTGATTTCCGACCGGGAACGCTACTGCATATGGTAATTCTTGTGATTCTGTTTGTTTTTCTGCTTCTGCTTCTTCTTGCTTCCATGCCGGTGATTTTTACCGCAAGGATGCGGTTTTCTCCGGTCGGAGGGGTTATCCACGGAACGGTGACGCTCTTCGGTGCGATCCCCATTCCGATTCGCGCAAGGGTTCGTCTGTTCTCCGAACCGTTTTTAACGCTGCAGGTATTCCGAAAGAAGATTCCGCTGCACCTACCCAAAACCGATCAGAAACCCGATCCGAGATCGTTCCGCGCTGAGCGGATCCATCTCTATGTAACGCTCGGAATCAGCAATGACGGCGCGCGCACGGTGCAACTGCTCGGCACGCTCAATGTGCTTGCTTCCCTTCTGCTGCCCCTGTTGTTCCGAAACGTCGAGGTATCCGTACAGCCTGCATTTTCCCAGGAGATGTTTCGGCTGAAGGCCGAGGCCATCGGTTTGGTCTTCCCGCTCTTTCTTTTCCTCTCCCACCGCATAAAATCGGCTAAAACAGCGAATCATAGCAAAAAACAACTTGCTGAAAAGAGGTATTCGCATGTCACCGGTTGAAACCATTTTACAAACCACGATGAACGAGATCAAAAAAATCGTCGATGTCAATACGATTGTCGGCGATCCGATTTACGGAGAAGGCGGTGCAGTCGTTCTCCCCGTGTCAAAAGTCAGCCTCGGCTTTTTGACGGGCGGCGGTGATTTTCCGACACAGACCGTGACAAAATCCGACAAAAGCAACGAGTCACTGAAGAATTATCCCTTCTTGGGCGCGAGTGTCGTGGGCGTTACGATCACGCCGAAAGCGTTTCTTTGCATGCGCTCGGGAAGCACATCGATTCTTTGTGCGGACTGCGACAACGCCATTGAACGTCTCGTGCAAATGATTCCCGGCGCGATCGACGACGTGAAGGAAGTCATCCATTCGTGTATGGAGAAAAAGAAACCATGCTGTCAAGACGAATGCAAAGAGTGAAGCTCCTCCTCTCCATCTTTCTTTTAAGTCTGTCTCTGGTTCCGAATTCGGTCCCTGCGGAAGAAGCTGCTCCCTCTGTCACTGCGAAAGGCGCAATTCTCATCGAAGCATCGAGTGGGCGCATCTTGTACGAAAAAAATGCAGACGGGCTGTTTGAACCGGCCAGTACAACAAAGATCATGACGGCGATCGTTGCAATCGAAAGCGGAGATTCGAACCAAATCGTCCGCGTTTCGGAAAAAGCGGCGAATACGGAAGGTTCCTCGATCTATCTAAGCAGCGGCGAATCGATTTCTTTGGAAGACCTGTTGTACGGTCTGATGCTGCAAAGCGGAAACGATGCTGCCGTTGCGATTGCAGAGGCAGTCGGAGGATCAGTCGAAGCATTTGTTCGAATGATGAATGACAAAGCGGCGCTGCTCGGTCTAAAGCATACGCACTTTGAGAATCCGAACGGTCTGCACGTCGAAGGGCACAACACCACCGCACGTGAGTTATGCGCCATCGCCTCCTATGCGATGCAGAATGAACGGTTTCGGACGATTGTTTCCACGAAAACCTGGGTTGCAAAGAGCAGCTTCGTTCCGCGCACTTTCCAAAACAAAAACAAATTTCTGTCCACGTATGAAGGGTATAACGGAGTCAAAACCGGCTATACGAAAGCCGCCGGCAAATGTCTTGTGTTCTCTGCAAAGCGAGACGAAATGCAACTGATCGGCGTCGTTCTGAAGGCAAGCGATATGTGGAACGATGCAAAGACCTTGTTGGACTATGGGTTTGATACGTATGAAATGTGTCCTGTCGCAACAATCAACGATCATTTTTCCGTAAATGTACGCAATGGCGCAAAAAAGTCCTTGCTTGCCTCCCCGATTCAAGATATACTGTATCCGGTTCGATCGGATGGAACCGAGACGCTTTCCGTTTCCAAATCCTGTGTGCAGATGGTTACGGCTCCTGTCGCAAAAGAGCAGCGTCTCGGAACGATACGCGTTGTTCTGAACGGAGAAACGCTCTTCGAAATTCCGATCGTTGCCGACGACGAAGTCTCCCAGAAGCGATATTCCGATTCGCTCATGGAACTGATTCGAAGTTGGTAAAACGCTACCGGGAAGTCTGAGGAGGGTATTATGGTTCGACTGCAAAAATTTATGGCGGACTGCGGTGTTGCATCCCGCAGAGCATCGGAAGAGCTGATCGCAAGCGGGCATGTCACGATCAACGGGATACTGGCTGCCATCGGGCAATCCGTCGATCCCGAGCAGGATCGCGTCGCGGTTGACGGTAAAGTCATTCGACCGCAGCGAAAAAACATTGTGATCATGCTGTACAAGCCGCGCGGCTACGTCAGCACCTCCGAAGACGAACGCGGAAGAAAAACGGTTCAGGAGTTTTTCAAAGAGCTGCCTTACCGGATCTATAATGTCGGTAGGTTGGACCTGAATTCCGAGGGGCTTCTGATCATGACCAATGACGGGGAGCTTGCGAATCAATTGATGCATCCGCGTTACGGTGTCAGTAAAACCTATCGGGTGGTTTGTGACGGAACACTTTCTGCGAACGAAATCGCATCGCTTACCAACGGTGTGGAATTGGACGATGGGATGACAGCCCCCGCCAAGATCACCGATATTCGTCGATCCACGACGGGCGGAACGGCTTTCTCCATCACGATTCGGGAAGGAAGAAACCGGCAAATTCGAAGAATGCTGGAAGCTGTGGGGCATAAAACACTTCGCTTGAAGCGGGATGCATATGGGCCTCTGCAGCTTGGCTCCATGCGTCCGGGCGAATGGCGATATCTGACGGAAGGGGAAATCGAAGCGCTTCGTACACAAATAAAAGGATAACACGCGGCGACGTCCGAATCGGGCGTCGCTGTTCTTTTGTCCTCTCCGCAAAAACGGTTGCAAAAAACGGCGAACAGCGGTATACTGTATTCAAATTTTCAGAATTTGGAGAAAATCAAATGAGGCTTGCGGTAGATGTGATGGGCGGCGATCATGCGCCCGATGCAATTTTGGACGGATGCAAACAGTTTTTGGAATCGGATTCGTTTTCGGATGCCGAACTTCTCCTGTTCGGAGAGGAAGCCGCTTTGAAGCGCTTTGCCGAGGAAAATACCGCTTTGATGAACCGGGTTCATACGGTTGCCACCACGGAAGTGATCGGTTTTGACGAGAGCCCGACTGCTGCGTATAAAAAGAAAAAAGACAGCTCCATGGTCCGCGCATTTGAATCGGTCAAAGCCGGCGAAGCGGATTGCGTTGTATCCGCCGGCAGCACGGGAGCGCTTCTGACCGGCGCAACGTTGACCTTGCGTCGTCAAAAAGGCGTCAAGCGCCCCGCTATCGCGACGCTGCTTCCGACCACCACGGGCGGCTGCGTTCTGTTGCTCGACTGCGGCGCAAATACCGATTGCAAACCGGGCTATTTGCAGCAATTTGCCATTATGGGAAAAGCCTATATGGAGAAAGTGACCGGAATTGAAAATCCGAAAATTGCGCTGCTCTCCAACGGTACGGAAGCTGAAAAAGGAAACGCTTTGACAAAAGAGGCGCACGAACGACTCAGCGCGATGCCGGACATACAATTTGTCGGAAACGCAGAAGCACGGGAACTAATGAGCGGAAACTTTGATGTATTGGTTTGCGACGGGTTTGACGGCAATGTTCTCTTAAAGGGTTTTGAAGGAGCGGCAAAAGTCATCCTCGGGCTGCTCAAGGAATCCCTGTATAGCTCCATTCGTGGAAAGATCGGCGGTCTGATTGCAAAACCTGCCTTCTCCACGGTTCGAAAAAAGCTCGACTATAAAGAGTACGGCGGCGCACCGCTTCTCGGTGTAAACGGCGGTGTCATCAAAGCGCATGGAAGTTCAGATAGGCGAGCGATTTACAATGCGCTTCGGCAAGCGCATACCTGGGTTAAGAGCGATCTGGTGACCGCAATCGGCGAATCGATCTCCAATACAGAGATTGCCGAAGATTGAAGTCAAAAACAGCAACGGGGCGATTTCGCCCCGTTTTTTGAGACCGTCCCAAAGGAAGATTCGCCATTGTTACAGCGCCTGCTTCTTTGAATCACCCGACGTGCAGATAGCTGCCGTCGATTGCGTTGATCAGCATGAGCTTTTCATGTCCTTTCACCTTTTCGGAGCGGCTGTCATTATAGACAATGACCCACGCCGGCACAAGCGCCGCTTCATCGGGATCATTCGGGATCCGTTCAATCGCGCAGGAGAGAACGATCTTTTTGACGTGCAGTTCCGTAATGCCGCGGTTGTCTTCATCCGTCCATGCATATGAGTATCGCAGGTCGTCACGGATATGCGATTGGATCTCGGAAAAAAGCATCAGCCGGATGTTCTCGCTTGCTTCCATCACAAACTCGTTCGGATCAAACCAGCCGACGTATCCGACGCCCTGCTCCGAAACATAGAGTTCAAACCAGTCCTGACTCCATTTTT
>ONLX01000036.1 GCA_900318765.1 uncultured Eubacteriales bacterium | reverse complement strand
CTCCCCATCGATTGCTGCTGCTATTATACCGCATCGCTGCCCGTATTTCAAGCAGCAATTCGCCCTCCCCGATCCGGAGAGGGCGAATCCAACCAATTATTTTCTTCCGTCAGAGCAGATGCACGAGCGCGATCAGCCCGGAGAAGACGATCGAAACGGTTGCGCAGAGCTTAATCAAAATATTCAGCGACGGGCCGGACGTATCCTTGAACGGATCGCCGATCGTATCGCCGACGACGGACGCCTTATGCGGCTTCGAGCCCTTGCCGCCGAAGTGGCCTTCCTCGATGTACTTTTTCGCGTTGTCCCACGCGCCGCCCGCGTTCGACATGAACACCGACACCGCAAAGCCGGCGACCGAGACGCCTGCGAGCAGCCCGACGACGCCCGTGGGGCCCAAAATCAGCCCTGCCGCGATCGGAACCGCAACGGCCATGACGGCCGGAACGACCATCTCTTTGAGCGCGCCCTTGGTGCAGATCGAAACGCACTTGGCGTATTCGGGCGTGGCCGTGCCCTCCAAAATGCCCGGAAACTCGCGGAACTGGCGCCGTACTTCCATGACGACCGACTGCGCCGCGCGCTCCACGCCGTTCATCGTGACCGCGGCGAACACGAACACGAGCATCGCGCCGATGAACATGCCGATCAGAACCGGCGGGTTGATGATGGAAAAGTCGAGCACGGCGCTCGTCTTCTCCTGAATGATGTTGACGTAGGAGACGAGCAGTGCAAGCGAGGTCAGCGAAGCCGAGCCGATCGCGAAGCCCTTGCCGGTCGCGGCGGTCGTATTGCCGAGCGAATCGAGCGCGTCCGTGCGTTCGCGCACGATCGGGTCCATGCCGGACATCTGCGCAATGCCGCCCGCGTTGTCCGCGACGGGGCCGTATGCGTCGGTCGCAAGCGTGATGCCGAGCGTGGAGAGCATGCCGACGCCCGCAATGCCGATGCCGTACAGCCCGCGGTTGAAGCTCATCGCGAAATGCCCGGACGCATCCACGATCTCATGCGTGCCGCCCGCGGCGTAGTAGCTGATCAGCACCGCCGCGCAGACGATCAGAATCGAGGTCAATGCGGATTCCATGCCGAGCGAGATGCCGCCGATGACGATCGTGGCATAGCCGGTCTGCGAGGTTGCGGCGAGGTCCCGCGTCGGCTTATAGCTTTCGGAGGTGAAGAATTCGGTGAAAAATCCGATCAGGCACCCGGCGACGAGCCCGCACAGGATCGCGATATAGATGCCGAGCCACGATGCGCCCTCGATATTGCGGAAGATGAAATACGTGATCGGACCGGCCGCCACGGCGGACAGCACGGCCGCGGTATAGGTGCCTTTGCGCAGCGTGTTGAGCAGCTTCATCTGCGACGCGCCTTCCTTGACGCGCACGAGCTGCGCGCCGATGATCGAGCAAAGGATGCCGGATACCGCGAGCATCAGCGGGAGGAACATGCCCTCAAAGCCGTATCCGCCCATCGCGGAGAGCGCGAACGTCGCGAGGATCGAACCGACGTACGATTCATACAGGTCGGCGCCCATGCCCGCAACGTCACCGACGTTGTCGCCCACGTTGTCCGCAATCGTGGCGGGGTTGCGCGGATCGTCCTCGGGAATCTTCTTCTCGACCTTGCCGACAAGATCGGCGCCGACGTCCGCCGCCTTCGTGTAAATGCCGCCGCCGACGCGGGCAAACAGCGCCATGAACGATGCGCCCATGCCGTTCATGACCATGATGTTGCCGATGTATTTGGCAACGTCGGTCACGTCCGCGGGGATCGGGAACACATAGCGCAGCAGGATGTACCAGAGCGTCACGTCCAAAATGCCGAGCGAAACGACCGTGAAGCCCATGACCGAGCCCGCCGAAAACGCGACGCGTAAGCCCTGATTGAGCCCCTCGCTCGCCGCCTGCGCGGTACGCGAGTTCGCGTGCGTCGCGATCTTCATGCCGATGAACCCGGCAAGCAGTGACCAGATGCCGCCCGTTAAGAACGCGAACGGCGTGAACTTCGATAGCATCCGCCCATCCGACGCGAACGCCATCACGCACAGCACGACAAAGATGACCGCAAAGACCGGCAGCACGGTCCGATACTGGCGCTTCAGATACGCGTTTGCGCCGTCACGAATCGCTCCGGCAATCTGCTTCATGCGGTCCGTGCCCTCCGAAAACGACAGGACCTTCTTCGTCTGCAGCAGCGCATAGATCCCGGCCAGCGCCGCGCCGATCAATCCAATCCAGAAGAAATGTTCCATAGTACCCTCTTTTCATTCAAATTTTAATCCGTCGGAAAATCTGTGTAGGCCCTTCCTGATGCCGCAAACGTTTACGGTATGAAGGAGAACGCTTTCCCGCAGGCTTTTGACGAGCGTCTGCGCCGTCCGTATCCGGCGCAAACGTTTTCGACGCAAAGGAAAAGGCAAGGCCCTTCCGTTACAGAGGAGGAAGAAGGGAGGTTTCCCG
>ONLX01000013.1 GCA_900318765.1 uncultured Eubacteriales bacterium | reverse complement strand
TTCCGGGATTGGAAGAATCGGATCAACGTGATTCTTGTCCTCCCCGATCATCAACGCATTGGAAGGGTCGTCCCTGAACTTTTCATGGTAACATCCGCCCATGGAGAGAGCAGGTTCAACACATCCTGCATAGGAAGAGATTCCCGTTTAAAATGCTCCGCCATCCTCCGAATACTTTCGCTGGCAGCGGAAACAGAACGACACCAAGCATGCACGAATGCTTCTTGCCATAGATACCCTCCGCGGATTTTCAACCGACAATGGTGGACTCCGATTCGAAAACAGGGTGGATTCGTTCTGCCCGGATGCCGAAAAGTTCTCCCTCCGTACCCGATTCAATCAAGCGATCTTTTTCCGCCCGGGAAAGCGTTTTGATGCGATATTCGAGCCGCAGCGCATCGCTCTTTCCTTCCACTTCCCAAGCAGCGGCGATCCCGCAGGGCGGGTGACTCCTCGTGTACTTTGCGCCCTTCTTTTGGCAATGTTCCCGATACCGCCGCGCAAGATCCGGCGTGAATCCCGTGTAGAGGGTATCGCCTTTGCAGCGCAGAATATACACGAACATTATTCTTCCCTCCGTTTGCCGATCGGAAGCTGTGAGAGAATGACCGCCGCAAACACGAGTACACATCCGAGCAATTCCCGTCCGGTCATCCGCTCTCCGAGCAGCCACCATCCGAACAGCGCGGCAAAAACGGACTCCAGACTCATCAGCAGCGAAGCCGCCGTAGGCTCCAATTCCTTTTGACCGATCATCTGCATCGTATAGCCGATAGCGCCGGACGCAATTCCTGCGTACAAAATCGTATACCGCGCATCCCAAATTCCGCTCCAGTGCGGGGTTTCAAACAGAAACATCCACGGCAAAAGCAGAATGCCCGCAGAAAGAAATTCGACGCAGGCCATCAGAACGCTGTCCGCCCCGCGATCGAGGAAGAAATCAATAAACAAGATCTGAAACGCAAACATGACCGCATCCGCAATCAGCATCCAATCCCCGCGCTCAATTGTAAAGCCGTCCTTGACGCAAAGAAAATAGGAACCCAGTACAGCGATCCCGACGCAGAGTGCAGAAATCCACGGAACGCGTCTGCGAAACAAAAATCCGAAAATCGGAACCAAAACAATATAGAGTGCCGTCAAAAAACCGGATTTTCCGGCAGAAGTCATCGCGATGCCGTATTGCTGAAACGTCGCTGCGCTTCCCATGAACACGCCGCAAACAATTCCTCCGACAATGGAGATGCGCCATATCTGCCGTTTTTCCTCCGGAGAATGCGCGCGATAGGAACGGTCGAACCTATGAAACAGCGGTACAATCGGGATCAATACGATTCCGCCGAGCAGAATGCGAATACAATTATAGGAAAGGACGCCGAGATACTGCATGGCATCGCTCTGCGCAATGTAAGCAAGCCCCCAGATAACGGTGGCAAGCAGCAGGATCAATGCGCCGCGTAGCGGTTTTTTCGAACGTGTTTTCATCAACAGGAGTATAAAACGATTCCCCAAAAAAAGCAAGAAAAACCCGTCCAAGCACAACATCTTGTCGTTTTGCCGTGTGCTTGCCCCAAAAGAAGCTGTTTTTCGTTCTTTTTCGAAAAAGTATGCAATCCGCGCAGATTTTACTTTACAAATCCGGATCCCTATGTTATGATAGCGACGATCCAAGAAACCTTTAATTCGGTACGAGATGCCGACAAGGCCACCATATTGCTGTAAGGGCGAATTCTGTCTTGTCGTGCAAAACGGCAAGATTTTTTTGTGCGGAGGATATCATGGAAGAACGAAAGCTCGTCGATGAACAAACGATGAATCGCATGCTGATGCGTCTTTCGCATGAAATCATTGAACGAAATGAGCAGGTCAACGAACTGTATCTGGTCGGGATCAAGCGCAGAGGCGTTCCGCTTGCAAAGCGATTGAAAACGAACATCGAGAAGTTCTCGGACTGGAAGGTGGAAATCGGCGAACTGGACATCACGCTCTATCGGGACGATCTTGTTGAACGCTTCGATATGCCGATCGTAAACGGTTCCGTGATTCCGTTCGATGTGAACGGGAAGGTCATTGTGCTGGTCGACGATGTGCTTTATACCGGGCGCACGGCAAGAGCGGCTATGGATGCGTTGATTGAGCTCGGCAGACCGGCTGCGATTCAACTCTGCGTCGCTGTCGATCGCGGGCACCGGGAACTTCCGATCTCGGCGAACTTTGTCGGAAAAAACATTCCGACTTCGCGGGAAGAGTTCGTCAGCGTACGCGTCTCGGAGATCGACGGGATCAACGAGATTACCGTCAATCGAAAGGCCGAATAAACAAGGCAATCCGACCGAAAGGTCTTTTGCATACCAAAGGTACAAAAAAGTAAATGGAGGTACTTTATGAATCTGGTCTATAACATTAAGGACAAGCCGAAATTCGGACAGGTGATTCTGTTCGCGCTCCAGCAGCTTCTTGCCATTATGGCAGCAACCATCGCAGTTCCGTCGATTGTCGGAAACGGCATGAGTCAAACCGCTGCGCTGTTTGGCGCAGGCGTCGGCACGCTTGTGTATCTGTTCTTCACGAAGTTCCGCAGCCCGGTCTTCCTCGGCAGCTCGTTTGCATTCCTCGGTTCGATGTTTGCAGCGTTTGCTGGTGCCTACTCCTCGGTCGAGCTCGGCTACGTCGGTCTCGTTCTCGGCGCTCTGTTTGCGGGTCTCGTTTACGTCATCATCGCGATCGTTGTGAAGTTCGTCGGCGTTAAATGGATCGATAAGATCATGCCGGCCGTCGTCATCGGACCGACTGTTGCGATTATCGGACTCTCGCTCGCGGGCAACGCGATCGGCGATCTGACCGGCGGCGCAGTCTCCGCTTCCCCCTATGTCTGCATCGTCTGCGGCCTTGTGACGCTTGCTGTTACGATGCTCTGCTCGGTCTTCGGCAAGAAGATGCTGAAGATGATCCCGTTTGTGATCGGTATTGTCGCCGGCTATGTCGTCGCTTCGCTCTTCACCGTAATCGGCAACCTCGCCGGCATTCCCGAGCTCGTCGTGATCGATTTCTCCAAGTTCCAGAGCATCACCTGGGTTCCGGACTTCACATTCCTCAAGTTCGGCGATGGTTTCAAGAAACTGTTTGAACTCTTTGCCGAAAAACCGGAAGTCGGTCAGCTCAACAAGGGTGTTGCTTACATCCTGTCCATTGCGGTCGCTTACGCTCCGGTTGCGTTCGTTGTCTTCGCAGAGCACATCGCGGACCACAAGAACCTCTCTTCGATCATCGGCACCGACCTTACGAAAGATCCTGGCCTGCATCGCACCCTGCTCGGTGACGGTATCGGTTCCTTTGCGGGCGCGCTCTTCGGCGGCTGCCCGAATACCACGTACGGTGAGTCGATCGGCTGCGTCGCAATCTCCGGCAACGCTTCCGTCGTAACAATCCTCGCAACGGCAATCCTGGCAATCATCATCAGCTTTGTCGGTCCGTTCGCAACGTTCCTTGCAACGATTCCCGGCTGCGTCATGGGCGGCGTCTGCATCGCTCTGTATGGCTTCATCGCGGTCTCCGGTCTGAAGATGATCCAGAAGGTCGATCTCAACAACAACCGCAACCTGTTCGTCGTGTCCGTCATTCTGATCGCGGGCGTCGGCGGTCTCTCCGTGAGCTTCGGCAACGTCACGCTGACGGAAGTTGCATGCGCGCTGATCCTCGGTATCCTCACGAACCTGATCCTCGGCGGCATGAAGAAGGACGCGCAATAAGAATTCAGCAGGATGGTGTACAAGATGCGCAGCTCTGCTTCAACAAAGAAATTGATCATCGGTATCGTTTTGCTGGTTATTTTCGTCGCCGCGCTGTTGTATGTGATTTACGGAGTTAAGAACGGTCTGCCTTCGGAAGGGCAATGGAAGGGCAATATTCACCAATGGAAGCCTGCTTTTGCGGGACAGGGATTGCTCATTATCCTGATCGGCATTGCCGGATCGCTGTCATTCTTCGTGGGAATCATTCTGACGATCCTTGCACTTCGCGGTGAATGATCGCATAACCATCCGCTTCCCCTCTTTCACCACAACCCAAGTAAATTGGCTGTTCCGTTCAAGGGCGGAACAGCCTCTTTTGGTTTCAAAACGCGTTACAGAGTGTGAAGGTATCCAACGTCTCATTTGAATAATAATTGTAATCGTCTAAATATGGCGAATAGGTTATGACGGAAATCGTCCGAACGCTTGGATCGAAGGTCAGAATCCTCAGGTATCCGAGCCCGTTCTTCTTATCGTCCTGAAAGTTATACATCAGCGCATTCACGACCCGCGTATTATCGTCGTATACGTTTTGCCAGCGGACCGATCCGTCCTTATGTCCGCACAGCACGAGACGTACATTGGATGCTTCCCGTAGGATCGATTCTTCAACAAGCTTGCCGTTGTCGGTCAGTGTGCCGTTGTCTTCTAAGAAGCTGTGGACCAAAAGAACGGCGGTGTAATCGGGATACTCGGAGAGCCGCTGCTTCACCCAGTCAAGATAGGTCGATTCCTTTTGCCATCCGATTCCGACAAGAAGCAACCGTTTTTGCGGGATCGGCTGGATCCAACAGACACCGTCCCGATACAGCTGCTTGCGGTCGGTAATGGAGCAG
Organism: uncultured Eubacteriales bacterium; assembly: GCA_900318765.1. Lineage (GTDB taxonomy): Bacteria > Bacillota > Clostridia > Christensenellales > CAG-138 > UBA3792. Next base: position 25,401 of record ONLX01000013.1, on the reverse strand, counting down.
AATCCCGCTTCCTTATACATTGTATAATCCACTGTGTCTGCGCCGACATCATGGTTCCCGGCTACACAGTATAGAGGCATTTTTCCCTCCAAGGTCTGGAGAGCGGATTTGGCGTTTCTCCAGTGTCGTTCATAGGTATGGTTGTCCACGATATCGCCCGTATGCAGAACGGCTAACGCGTTATATTCCTTCGCATGCTCCACCGACCAACTTGTCATGGCACGAAAGATCTCCGGCCGCTTATAAGCGTAGTATTGCGTATCCGAATACCAGAAAAACGTGAACGGCGCAGGGTCGGGCGTTTCCGTAGGAACGGGTGTCGGCGCCGGAGTCGGAATCGGCAGCGCCGTCAAACGCGGCGTCGCATCGGCGGTGATCTCGATTGCGACGACATACATCGTCGGCTCTGCGCCGAGATATGCCTGGGTGCCTTTGGTGGGAACGCGTCCCCACAGGATGCAGAACACCGCTGCTCCGAGCAGCAGTGCAAGCCATAGAAAACCAAGCAATCGTTGATGCTTCATTCTTGCCTCCACAATACGTTTTTCGAAAGTGTAGCATACGGAAGCTGTCGAATGTTCGTTTCGACGAAACTCGAATCGGAAGCGGTTAAATCGTGAAAATGAAACTGAAATCGGGAATTTCGAAAAAAAACGGTTCACAAAATCGAAATTTTATGGCATACTGGACATACCAATGGAGAAAGGGTTAGAAACAATGCACCAGAAATTACAGGAATATGCACGCCTGCTCGTGGAAGTCGGCGTAAACGTACAGAAGGGACAGACGCTCGTTCTGTTCTGCCCGGTTGAGCACGCACCGTTTGCGCGGCTTTGCGCCGATGCGGCGTATGATCTCGGCGCACGGGAAGTGGTCAACGTCTGGTCCGATGATTATATGACGCGCGCAAAGTATCTGCGTGCAGACGAACAGGTGTTCTCTGAATTCCCGCAGTGGCGTGCGGATATGTTTTACTCGCTTGCCAAGCAGCAGGCCGCTTTCCTGCATTTACGGGCGAACGACCCCGAAAATCTGCTCGGCGTCGATCCGGATCGCATCCTGCGTGCAAACAAAACGGCAGGCGAAGCGCAAAAACCATACCGCGAACTCTCCGCGAAGAATATGTTTCCATGGTCAATCGGCTGCCTGTCTTCCCCGAAGTGGGCGAAGAAGGTGTTTCCGGACCTGGATGAAGCGGCAGCAGTCGATGCGCTTTGGGAGAAGATTTTTGCGGCAGTGCGCGTCAAGGGTGACGGCACGGCTGTGGAAGCGTGGAAACAGCATGCGGCGAACCTGCGCCGGCATATGAAGATTCTGAACGACTACAACTTCAAATCGCTGCACTACACGAATTCGCTCGGTACCGATCTTGTCGTGGAACTTGCCGAGAACCATATTTGGGAAGCCGGCGGCGACGTAACAGCCTCCGGTCAGCCGTATATGCCCAACATGCCGACCGAGGAATGCTTCACCGCGCCGAAGAAGACCGGCATCAACGGTGAAGTATATGCCGCAATGCCGCTCTGCCGGGACGGCAACGTTATTGAGAACATTCACTTTACGATGAAGGACGGAAAAATCATTGAAGCGCACGCAACGAGCGGCGAAGAAGTGCTTCTGAATGCAATCTCGGTGGATGAAGGCGCGTCGTATTTTGGGGAAGTGGCGCTTGTGCCGTTTGATTCGCCGATCCGCAAATCCGGTATTCTTTACTACGATACCCTGTACGATGAGAACGCTTCCTGTCACTTCGCGTTCGGAAGAGCCTATGCGTCCACGCTGAAAGGCGGCACGCAGATGAGCAAAGCCGAGCTTGCCGCTGCCGGGTTGAACGACTCCATCACCCACGTTGATTTCATGGTCGGTACGCGCGATCTTTCGATCGTCGGAACGACATTTGACGGTACCGAAATTCCGGTCTTTGTAAACGGAAACTTTGCTTTCTGACCGATCGTCCGCCCGCAGGCGGAATTTGAGGTGTTGCAATGAAACCATACGATCATCCGCGCAAAAAGCTGCTGATTACAACCGCCTGTATCCTCGGCGGAAACGCAATTCTTGCTTTTTTGGTAGCGGCGTTCATCATTCCGCACAACATCCTGATGGGTGGAACCACCGGCATCGGCATCGTTCTGAATCACCTGTTTCCGATGCTGGATGTATCGGTTCTGATTCTCATTCTCAACGTGTTGCTGCTGCTTGCCGGTTGGTTGATTCTCGGCCGCAAGTTTGCCATGACGACGGTTGCAAGTTCCTTCCTCTACCCCGCTTTCCTCGCGCTGTTCCAACGGATCCCGGGGATCGACAGGCTGACCGGAAACGCTCTGCTTGCCGCCATTTTCGCCGGCGTTCTGATGGGCATTGCCCTTGGATTGGTGATGCGCGTAGGCTCAAGCACGGGCGGAATGGATATTGTTGCGTTGATTCTCGCCAAATGGACGCACAAATCGGTGGCCATCTTTGTTTGGCTCAGTGATTTCCTCGTAATCGGCGGTCAAGCGCTGTTTGTACCGACGGAGCAAACGCTGCTCGGCATCTTCGTTCTGCTTCTTGAAAGCATGGTGCTGGATCAGGTTATGGTGCTCGGCAAATCCCAGATTCAGCTCTTCGTTGTGACCGAACGGTTTGAAGAGGTACGGGATGCGCTTTTGAACCAACTTCAGGCAGGCGTTACGATGGCGGCAATCGAAACCGGCTTGCTCAAGCAGGAGCAAAAAGGGGTTCTTTGTGTTATCCCGCAGCGGAAGCTGTACGCGGCAACCGAATTGATCCATGCGATCGATCCGCTTGCATTTATTACGGTAACGCAAGTAAAAGAAGTTCGCGGCCGCGGTTTTACCGTGGAGCGGATGGAGCTTCATCCGGATGAAAAGCAATCCGAGTAATGCAATTGTCACTTTTTACTCAACATGCTGCAGGGAAACAACCTGCGGCATGTTTATCTAACGATAAAATCCTCATACAACATCAAAATCACCGAAAAATCCATTGCCGAAGGATCAAAACTGTGTTATACTCTTTTTACGATCGGAGGTTCTGCAATGCCTTTTTTCACCCATGGAGATACGAAAAACAAACTCATCCTGCTGTACATCCTTTCGAAAGCAGATGCGCCTTTGACGCACGATCAACTGTATCGGATCGTCGATCGGACCGACAGCATGACGTTTTTTGCGTTTGAAACGATTCTTCCCGAGCTCGAAACGGATGGCTTTGTCGCGTCCTTTGTTCGCCCGTACGGAGATTGTTACGGGCTGACGGCCTCCGGGCAGGAATCGCTCGCGCTCTTCTCCGATTCCATTCCCATCACGCTGCGGGATAGCATCGATCGAACCGTGTCGGACGCGAAAGGGTCTTTCCTGCGGGAGAAGCAGACGACATCGCGTCTTTCCGGCAACGAGCGGGATGGATACACGCTCGAACTGCTTGTTTTGAGCGGGGAAGAAACGGTATTCGGCATAACGCTCTCCGTGGCTTCCAAAGAGGCTGCGCTCTCCATGAGAAGCCGTTGGGCAAAGGAGAGCGAATCACTTTACGATTTGGTGTGGGACAGGCTGCTCCGTGGGACGGAAGAGCTTTCAAGGGGGTAAGAATGGATCTTTCCAAACTGAACGAACAACAACGATTGGCGGTTACGACTACGGAGGGACCGCTTTTGGTTTTGGCCGGTGCCGGAAGCGGAAAAACGCGCGTCCTGACGCATCGGATCGCGTATCTGATTGAAGAAAAGAAGGTTGCGCCCTATCATATTTTGGCGCTGACGTTTACCAATAAAGCAGCCAAAGAAATGCGTGAACGTGTCAACGCGCTCGTCGAGCAGGACGCAGCATCGATCTGGGTATTTACGTTTCACGGATTCTGCGTTCGCGTTCTGCAGGCGGAGATTGAGCGACTCGGCTACAAGAAGGCGTTCATTATTTATGACGATGCCGATCAGCAATCGTTGATCGGACATATCATCAAGGATCTGAATCTGAACGATAAAGTCTTTTCGAAGCGGATGCTTTCAAGCGTATTTTCGGACGCAAAGAACCATTCCTTAACGCCCGAACGATACCTTTCCGAATCCGCACAACCGAAACAGGTTCTGGAGGCATTTTCGCTCTATCAGAAGCGGCTGAAAGAAGCGAATGCTCTGGACTTTGACGATCTGCTTTTGAAGACAATTGAGCTCTTTGAGACCTGTCCGGATCTTCTGGAAAAATATCGCGATCATTTCCGCTATATTCTCGTCGACGAGTATCAGGATACCAACCTTGCGCAGTATCACATTGTCAACCTCCTTGCCGCAAAGCATCGGAACCTTTGCGTCGTCGGAGACGATGATCAAAGCATCTACGCCTGGCGCGGAGCGGACATCCGGAATATTTTGGAATTCGAGAAGGACTTTACGGGCTGCACGGTGATCCGGCTTGAGCAAAACTACCGCTCGACCGAGAAAATTTTGAACGCCGCCAACGCCGTGATTCAGAACAACAACGGTCGGAAAGAGAAGCGGCTTTGGACCGCGCAAAAGGGCGGCGATGAGATCGACGTGCATGAAGCGGACGATGAGCGTGACGAAGCGACCTATATCTGCTCACGCATTGCAAACGCAATGCGCGCCGGCCAACGATACGACAATTTTGCGATCCTATACCGCACGCATGCGCAAAGCCGTATTCTGGAAATGACGCTGAAAAGCTTTGGCATTCCTTACCGGGTATACGGCGGAATTTCGTTCTTCTCCCGAGCGGAAGTCAAGGATATTCTTGCATATCTGAGACTGATTCTGAATTCCGCAGATGATGAAGCGTTCCTGCGTGTCGTCAATCTTCCGTCGCGCGGAATCGGCGCAACATCGATCCTTGCTCTGATTGCCCACGCGCGTGAGCATGAAGTGCCTTTGATGAGCGCAGCTGCCGATCCGGGCGAGCTGCCTGCGCGCATTGCCACGAAGTTCTTCCCGTTCCTTGATCTGTTCACGGAGTTGTATGGGAAATATATGCGAATGTCGCTGTCGGATTTTACAAAAGATCTGTTGGAAACCATCGGGTATGACGCATATCTGAAAGCCGATAAAACGGGAAACTATGAAACGAGAGCCGAAACGGTTGAAGAATTGCTCGGCTACATGGAAGAGTTTGAAAAATCGTATTCCGACCCCGAAGGAAATGTTCTGCAATCGTTTTTGGCGAACGTTGCCCTGTTCTCGCAGGCGGATTCCGTCGATGAAGAGAACGGATGCGTAAACTTGATGACGCTGCATGCGGCAAAAGGGCTGGAGTTTCCGACGGTTTTTCTCTGCGGTCTGGAAGAAGGGCTCTTCCCTTCCATGCAATCCAGTTACGACAAGGAAAAGCTCGAAGAGGAGCGGCGGCTTTGCTATGTCGGCATCACGAGAGCGCGGGAGCGCCTGTTCCTCTCGTATGCACGGCAGCGTATGCTCTACGGCAACCGAACAAGCGCGATGCCGTCCGTATTTCTGACGGAGATGAGTGATGCGCTTCCGCAAAGCCGGATGCAGCCTCGGCAATCGTTCCGGGAAACGGAAAAGCCTGCGGCCGAGTCCTTCCATTCCTATACGCCGCCGAAGCCGACCTCTCCGCTGTCGCTTCGTCCGACCAAGGCGGAACCGCCGAAAGCGCCGAAGAAGCCGTTTGAAGGGCATATCGGCGATACGGTACGGCACAAGGTTTTCGGCAAAGGCACGATTACCGGGCTCTCCGGAACCGGAAATGCCATGATCGTTGAAATCCGATTTGACAGCGGCGTCACCAAGAAGCTTGCTGCTGCGTTTGCGCCGCTCGAAACCGAATAACCATCCCAGTAGAAGGAGCCGTTATGACCGAAAATCGTCAACGCCAATTGGTGGATCTTCTGAATCGTTACGCGGTCGCGTACTATGAGCAGGACGCGCCGCTTGTTTCCGACGCGGAATACGATGCGCTGTACGACGAACTTCTGGCGCTTGAACGCGAAAGCGGAACCGTTTTTCCCGACAGCCCGACGCTGCGCGTTGGCGGCGCTCCCTTAAAAAAATTCGAGGAGCATCAACACATCCATCGGCTCTGGAGCCTTGATAAAGTGCGAACGGCCGAAGGGGTGCGCGACTTTGTGGATCGGGTCCGAAAAGCCGCCGGAGCAAAACCCGTACGGTTCGGTCTCGAATACAAATTTGACGGCTTGACAGTCAATCTGACCTATCGCAACGGTGTACTCGTACAAGGGGCAACGCGCGGTGACGGCATCACCGGCGAAGCAATCCTTCCGCAGATCCGAACGATCCGAAACATCCCCCTTTCCATCCCGTTTCAGGGAACGCTGGAGGTGCAAGGCGAATGCATCATGCGGCTATCTGTGCTCGACGCGTACAACAGGACTGCCGACGAGCCTTTGAAAAACGCTCGAAACGCTGCGGCAGGCGCGCTGCGCAATCTCGATCCCGCCGTGACGGCCGCTCGAAAGCTCGATGTGTTTTGTTATAATGTCGGCACCATTGAAGGCCGTACGCTCTCCGATCAAGCCGAGATGCTTGCGTTCCTAAAAGAGAATCACTTCCCTGTTTCTCCGTATGTACGCTGGTGCGATACGGCCGACGAGTTGCTTCAGGAAATCGATCTTGCCGAAGCAACGCGGGATTCTCTCGATTTTCTGATCGACGGAATGGTGATCAAGGCAACCGATTTTGCGCTGCGCGATGAGCTCGGAGCGACCGAAAAGTTTCCGCGTTGGGCAATGGCCTATAAGTTTGCTGCCGAAGAAACGACCGCGATCGTTGAGGACGTGACCTGGGAGGTCGGAAGGACCGGGAAACTGACGCCGCTTGCGCACGTCGAGCCGGTCGATTTTGCCGGTGTCACCGTTCGTAAAGCCACTCTGAACAATTGGGACGATGTGCAGCGCAAACGCGTTGGGATCGGCTCACGTGTGTTCATTCGACGCAGCAATGATGTTATTCCCGAAATCCTCGGCGCAGTACCGAACGACTGTCCCAAAGCTCCGGTCGTAAAGCCGGACCGGTGTCCGCAATGCGGCGCACACGTAGAACAGCGCGGTGCGCATCTCTACTGCACGAACTCTCTTTCCTGCCGTCCGCAGATTGCGGCAAGGCTTTCTCATTATGCCTCACGCGATGCAATGGACATCGACACGTTTTCGGATAAGACGGCCGAGCAATTGATCGATGCGTTCGGAATCGAAACGATTCCGGAGCTTTATGCGCTGACGCATGAACAGCTCGTCGCCTTGGAACGCTTCGGTCAAAAAAAGGCACAGAACCTCCTGAATGCGCTTGAAGCAAGCAAAACGCGTCCGCTTTCGGCTTTTCTTTTCGCGCTCGGTATCCCGAATGTGGGCATCAAAACAGCAAAGGATCTTTCCAAAACGTTCAAAACATTCTCTGCGGTACGCGCCGCTTCCAAAGAAGATCTGCTTGCGATTGAGGACATCGGAGAGGTTGTCGCAAACGATATTGTTACGTTCTTTGCCGATCCCTCGATTGCCGCACAGATCGATCTGCTGCTGGCTCGCGGTATCCAACCCACGGAAGAAGCGATCGGATCCGGCACTCAGCCGCTCTCGGGCTTGACGATTGTCGTAACCGGTACGCTCCCCTCTCTCTCCCGCAGGGACGCCGAATCCTTGATTGAACAAAACGGCGGCAAGGCGGCCGGCAGCGTTTCCAAAAAGACCTCGTTTGTCGTTGCAGGCGAGGCCGCCGGCAGCAAGCTCGACAAGGCGTTGGCGCTCGGCATCCCCGTTTTCAATGAAGCGCAGTTTCTGGAGCGCATCAAGGGATAACAGTCCCAAAACTCATGCAGAAAGGAATCCCATTATGGAAAACACACCCGTCAAAGACTATTCCAAGCGGGGAAGGATCATTCGTACGTCGATCCTATTCGGCGTCCTTGCGATCGTTCTTCTGGTGCTTTTGTTCAGCTCCTTTTATGAGCTGAATGAAGACGAATTTGCCGTGATCACAACGTTTGGGAAACCGACCGTTGTCAGTGATCCCGGTTTAAAGGTGAAAATCCCGTTCATTCAAAGCAAGCAGATCGTCTCAAAAGCGACGAAGGGCTTTGCAATCGGCTACGACATCCGTACGACCGCTTCGATTCCGAGTGAATCGGTCATGATCACCGTCGACTATAATTTTGTCAATGTCGATTTCTACGTGGAATATCGCGTGACGGATCCCGTCAAGTATCTGTATCGTTCCGAGGATCCGGTCGGAATTCTCAAAATGCTGTGCCAGTCCTATATTCGGGATACGATCGGGCTCTATCATGTTGACGACGTGATTACCACCGGAAAGAGTGAGATTCAGGCTTCGATCAAAGAGAAGATTCTCAAGCGGCTCGAGCAGGAGGATCTCGGCATCACACTCGTTTCCATCACGATACAGGATGCCGAGCCGCCGACAGCCGCGGTTCAGGAAGCATTCAAAGCCGTGGAGACCGCAAAACAGGATGCAGAGACGGCAACAAATAACGCGAACAAGTACGCAAATGAAGTTCTGCCGGCCGCCAAAGCCGATGCGGACGAGATTTTGCAAAAGGCAGAAGCGTATAAGGCTGCTCGCATCAACGACGCGCAGGGCCAAGCTTCCCGGTTCCGCCAACTGTTTGAAGAGTATGCCAAATACCCCGAAATCACGAAGCAGCGGTTGTTCTATGAAGCGATCGGCGAGATCTTCCCTGGCATGAAGGTGATCATCATGGGCAAGGACGGCAATGCCGTACAGACCATCCTGCCGTTGGAACCGATGTTGGAAGTCAGCGAACAGACGCAGGACTTGGGTGAATAAGGAGGAACGACCATGAGTATTCGTAAAATTCTTTCCTGGATCGGGATCGGTGTGCTTCTGTTGATCGTCCTGATCGTTGCATTCTCCTCGTTCTACGTGGTCCGGCAAAATGAATACGGTGTTGTTTTGGAGTTCGGCGCCGTAAAGGATATCAAGTCCGAACCGGGCCTGTACTTTAAGGCGCCGTTTGTCCAGTCCGTTACCACGCTGCCGAAAACCGTTCTGCTCTATGACCTTCCGATCAGCGACGTTATCACAGCCGATAAACATTCGATGGTGCTCGATTCGTTTACAATGTGGCGAATCAGCGATCCGAGGTTGTTTATTGAATCGCTTTCCGGCAGTCTCACCAATGCCGAAAGCCGTATCAACGCGAACGTCTATAACGCATTGAAAACCGTGATCTCCTCGCAGAATCAGGAAGCGATCATTTCCGGACGAGATGGGCTCATCGTCAGCCTTGTCATGCAGAACATCGGTTCGAGCTTTGACCGGTACGGGATCGAAATACTGGCCGTCGAAACCAAAACCCTCGATTTGCCCGATGACAACAAGGATGCCGTTTATACGCGAATGATCTCCGAACGCAACAACATTGCCGCATCCTACACCGCAGAAGGCAATGCCGACGCGAAGCAGATCCGCAACGCGGCGGACCGCGAGGTACAGGTTCTCCTCTCGGAAGCGCAGTCCAAAGCGGAAACGATCCGTGCAGAAGGCGATGCCGAATACATGCGGATTCTCTCGGAGGTCTATGATACCGAGGAAGAGGCTGATTTCTATACCTTTATGATCGCCATCGACGCTTTGAAGGATTCCATGACCGGAGAACAGAAAACGTTGATTCTGGATGCGGACAGTCCGATCGCAAAACTTTTCTATTGAAAAGCGATTCGATCGTAAAATCCATGTAAGAGAAGGGCTTTTCGGGCGAAAAATCGTCCGAGGCCCTTGTTTTTATCTGCTCTGATGTGATAAAATAAGGAAAATTCGGATGGAGCATACGGAAGATGAAAAGCATGACCGGGTACGGTAAGGGCGTTGCTTCTTTGGACGGGCGCGAACTGACTGTGGAATTGAAAAGCGTAAACCACCGTTTTCTCGATATCGGCATGCGCGTTCCTCGGATGCTCTCCTGTTCCGAAGATACGATCCGGAAAGTGCTTTCCGATCGCTTATCCCGTGGGCATGTGGATGTCTATCTGAATTATCGCAATACGCGTTCCGACGCAAAGACCGTTCGGGTTGATACGCAGCTTGCAGAAGCATATGTCCACGCTGCACGCGCAATCCCGACTTCGCTCGGTCTCCGCGATGATCTGACGATCGCAAACGTGCTCCGCTTGCCGGACGTAACCGAGATCATCGCCGCCGATGAGGACGACGAGGCGATCAACGCTCTTGCGTTGGAAGCGACGAACGCTGCGGTAGATGCGCTCGAACGTATGCGGGCTGCCGAAGGCGAACGGCTCAAAGCTGCGCTCTCGCAAGGGGTGGACAGCATGGCGTCGTTCCGGGAAATGATCGTTCTGCGTGCGCCGATGGTTGCGGAGGAATATCGCCGCAAGCTGACCGAGCGGATCGAGCAGGCACTCGGCGAAACGGAAGTCGATCGTGTTCGGCTTGCTACCGAGGTCGCGTTGTTTGCGGATCGCGCCTGCATCGATGAAGAACTTGTCCGATTGGAAAGCCATATCGTTCAGTTCCGTTCCTACCTCGAGGCCGAAGAACCGATCGGTCGGAAAATGGATTTTCTGATTCAGGAAATGAACCGGGAGTGCAACACGATCGGAAGCAAAGCGAACGATGCGGAGCTGACCGCCACCGTTCTTCTGTGCAAAGCGGAAATCGAAAAGCTGCGTGAGCAGATTCAGAACGTTGAGTAACGGTATGAAAAGCGCGCAACTGGTCAGCATCGGATTCGGGAATATTGTTCAGGCATCGCGTATTGTCGCGATCGTCAGTCCGGATTCCGCTCCGATCAAACGAATTATAGCAGACGCACGCGAGCGCAATCTCTTGATTGACGCAAGCTGCGGCAGAAAAACACGTGCCGTGCTGATTATGGACAGCGAGCACATCATTTTATCCGGATTGCAATCCGAAACCATCGCGCATCGGCTGAGCGCCGAATGGAACGAAGAAACACAATCGGAGGAAGTATGAAGCAAGCAACAACGGGGCTGCTGCTCGTCGTTTCCGGGCCTGCGGGCGTCGGAAAAGGGACCATCAACGCCGAATTGATGAAACGCCACCCGGAGGTTCGGATGTCTGTCTCGGCAACAACGCGCGCGCCACGGCCCGGTGAAGTCGAAGGCGTTCACTATTTTTTCAAAACGCCGGAAGAATTTCGCCGCATGATCGATGAAGATGCGTTTCTCGAATACATGCACGTGTTCGGAATGAATTATTACGGAACGCCGCGCGCGTATGTGACCGAACAGCTTGCGCTCGGAAATCATGTCATTCTGGAAATCGACGTGAACGGCGCAAGGAAAGTCAAGCAATCTTTTCCGGAAGCCATCCGGATCTTTATTGCTCCCCCGTCCCTTGCGGAACTGAGAGCGCGTCTCGAAGGCCGCGGAACGGAGACCCCTGAGCAGATCGAGCGTCGTACGCAAGAAGCGTATGCCGAACTCAAGGATATGCCCAATTGCGACTATGTGATCGTCAATGACGATCTGGAAACAGCCGTTCGCGAATTGGAAGCGATCGTTGCTGCGGAGCGCTGCTCCGTCCCTCACAATACCGAAGTCATCAACAACTTTTTAGGAGGAATAGAATCATGATGAATCGCCCTGCTTTGAATGAATTGGTCCAGAAAGCCGGCTGCCGCTATCTGCTCGTTACCGCTGTGGCAAAGCGTGCACGTCAATTGCAGGAGCATCCCGAGAAGCTGAACGGCAGAAAGCCCGTTTCGGCTGCCGTCGAAGAACTCTATAACGACGAAATTACCGTAACTGCGCCCGAAGAAGGGCAATGATTCATCCCCGGAAGTGTTCTTGAGATGCCTGTTGCGGTTGCGTAACAGGCTTTTTTTCTTTCATTATGTACGCAGAGATCGTTGTCGACATCAACCATAGCGCGGTAGACCGATTCTTCACCTACCGGATCCCCGAAGCGCTGCCCGTGCGCGTCGGGCATCATGTGTTTGTTCCGTTCGGCATGGGGGATCGGCTCAAGGAAGGCTTTGTGATTTCCTTGAAAGAGACAACCGATCTCAATCCTGCGCTTATTAAGGATGTTGCCAGGATTATCGAACCCTATCCTGTCCTGCTCGAAGAACAAATTCGGCTTGCGCGTTGGATGCATACGGCATACCATTGTCTGTTTATCGATGCGCTTGCCTGCATGATCCCTGCACAACTGCGCGGACAGCGCGTTCGGGAAAAAACCGTTATGACCGTCTCGGTTCGAGAGGGCATCAACGTGGAAGAGCAGATTGCGATCCGAAAACGCGCGCCGGTTCAGCAAGCGGTGCTTCGCATCGTTGCAGATGCAAAGGAGATACCGAAAAACGAGGTCGGCAAACTGCTTCCGGGCGCCGCGTCCGCGATCCGCGCGCTGCTTGAGAAGGGTGTTCTGACGGAAGGAACCGCCGGCGTATTCCGTGCGCCGGATACCCCGGTGCTTTCCGAGGTCGAACATGAACTGACTCCTGCGCAAAAACGTGCGATTGAAACGATTGCGCAAGCGCGCAGCCATTCGGAACGCAATATTGTTTTGCTGCATGGCGTAACCGGCAGCGGAAAGACAGAAGTGTACCTTCGCGCCATTCGGGACTGCATTGCAGAAGGAAAACAAGCGATTGTACTGGTTCCGGAGATTTCGCTGACGCCGCAAACCGTCGGGCGTTTTCGCGGACGTTTCGGCGATCGGATTGCCGTACTGCACAGCCACCTTTCCGCCGGCGAACGATTTGACGAATGGCGACGCATCCGGCTCGGCATGGCTGATATTGCGATCGGTGCGCGCAGCGCGGTTTTCGCACCGATGGAGCGGCTCGGGCTCATCATCATCGACGAGGAACACGAATCCAGCTACCAGAGCGAGAAAATGCCGCAATATTCGGCGATCGATATCGCTGCTCAGCGCATTAAGGATACGCAAGGCGCGCTCGTCCTCGGCAGTGCGACGCCGCAGCTGATTACCTATTATCGGGCGCTCTCCGGACGGTATGCCCTCTGTACGCTCCCGGACCGCGTGGCCGGAAGACCGCTTCCCGAGGTGGAAGTCATCAATATGCGGGATGAATTTCTGCTCGGAAACAACAGTATTTTCTCCGATCGATTGGTAGAGCTGCTTGCCGAAACGTTTGCCAAAGGCCAGCAGGCCATGCTGTTTATCAACCGACGCGGATACTCGACGTTTGTATCCTGCCGCAGCTGCGGATATGTACTCAAATGCGATAATTGCGATATCTCGCTGACCTACCATAAGAGCGAGGGGCGCGCGCGCTGCCACTACTGCGGCGCTACCAAGCCGCTGCCAAGCGTTTGCCCAAACTGTAAGAAGCCGTTTTTGAAGCAGTTCGGACTCGGCACCGAACAGGTGGAAGAAGCGCTGCACAAGCTCTTCCCTGCCGTGCGCAGCCTTCGAATGGATACCGATACGATGCGTACCAAGGATGCATACAATCGCATTCTTTCGGCGTTCTCCGCCGGGCATGCACAGGTTCTGATCGGGACACAGATGATCGCCAAGGGACACGATTTTCCGAACGTAACGCTGGTCGGCGTCGTGGCCGCCGATACGACGCTGAACCTGCCGGACTACCGTGCACCGGAACGAACATTTCAGCTTTTGACGCAGGTGGCAGGCAGAGCGGGGCGGGACGAACTTCCGGGCCGTGTCGTATTGCAGACCTATGTTCCGCAGCATCCGGTCATCCAGTTTGCGCGGACACAGAACTATCCGGCGTTCTATCAGTATGAAATCGCTGAGCGGAAGAAGATGCTGTATCCTCCGTTTTCACTGTTCTTACGCGTTGTTTTCTCCGATCCGAAGGAGGAGACCGTCGCGAAAGCTGCTCTTGGATATGCGAAGCAATTGGAAACCGTTCTGCGCAGCGCGCTCGGACCGGACGGCAAGAACGTTATTCTTCTGCTCGTTGCCGATGAAGCGCCGATCGCGCGGATTTCGGGGCAGGTCCGGTATCAGCTTCTGATCAAGCTGCTTCGCACAAAACGTTTGCCGGACGCAATCCGAACGATCTACGCGTTCCATGCGTCGCAGGATTTCGCTTGCGCCTCAGCGCAGCTGGAAATCAACCCACAGGAATTGTATTGAATGTAGAGGAGAACCCAAAATGCGCATTCGTTAACGCTGCGCGTTCCGTATTGGGACGCAATACCGTCCCTTTCGACTCGATCGAAAGAGTTTCTACTATTTTGAACATAAAGGCAAATTGATAAAATATGAAAAAACAACCGAATAAAAATCGGGCGCTTGTCTTGAACGCGTTGCACGGCTCGAAGCGGTACCTGTTGCTCGCTGCCGTTGAGGTGATTCTTGCGATCCTAACGCTCTACTGTACCTCGTACGTGACAAGCTATGCCCTTGACTATGTATTGCTCGGAGACGATCCTTCCCTCCCCGGTTGGTTGTTCCGTTTTCTCACTGCGCACAGCAGCATCACGAAAACTTTCTGGTTTTGCGCTCTGATGTTCTTCGTGTTTACGGTACTGAACGGACTGTTTACCTTCCTTCGGCGACGCAATGTATCGCTCGCCTCCGAACAGATGGCAAAAAAGATGCGCGATGTGCTTTATCGGCATCTGAACGCCGTCCCCTACCACTACCACAAAAACGTCAGCACGGGGGATCTCGTGCAGCGCTGCACCTCGGATGTTGATACGGTTCGCAGGTTTATCTCGAATCAATTGATGGAAATCGTCCGAATCGTTGTCATGTTCGTGACCGCGCTCGTGATGATGTTGCTGATCGACTGGCGAATGGCGCTGATCTCGATGGTAACGCTGCCGATCCTTTCCACGCTGAGCTTTGTCTATTTCCGGTACGTACGCAAGTACTTTGCCGAAGCCGATGAAGCCGAGGGCGCATTGTCGACAGCGATTCAGGAAAACCTGACCGGTGTTCGCGTCGTGCGGGCATTCGGGCAGCAACGGTCGGAATATGATAAGTTCACCGAGCTGAATAAGGACTATCGGAAAAAGAATGTATTCCTGAACCGGTTGATGGCGTACTACTGGAGCGGATCGGATGCGATCGGCTACCTTCAGATTGCGCTGACGCTCGTATTCGGTGTGATCTTCTATGTGCGCACGCACGGTACCCCGGACGCCTTTACACTCGGCAACATCTATCTGTTTGTATCGTTGACGAATCGGCTCACCTGGCCGGTGCGACAGCTCGGCAGGATCCTTGCCGATCTCGGAAAGGCGACCGTTTCGCTGAACCGATTGAATGAGATTCTTGATGCCGAAGCGGAAAAAGAACCCGGAAAAGATCTCAAAGACGTCTCCCTGGAAGGCGATATCACCTTCGATCACGTATGCTTCGGATACGATGCGCCGAACGATGTGTTGGACGATATCAGCTTCACGGTCCATGCCGGGCAGACCGTTGCAATCCTCGGCAGCACGGGCAGCGGAAAAAGCTCCCTTGTTCAGCTTCTTCAGCGCCTGTATACAACGACCTCGGGTACGATTTCATTGGCGGGTACGCCGATCAACGATATCGATCATGAAACCTTGCGAAAGAATATCGCAATCGTACTGCAGGAACCGTTCCTCTATTCGCGCACGATCCGTGAGAATATTCAGCTGGTTCGTCCCGATGCGAGCGAGGAAGAGCTGTTTGCGGCAGCCAAGGAAGCCGCCGTACACGACGTAATTCTGCAGTTTGCCGACGGATACGATACCATCGTCGGTGAGCGCGGCGTAACGCTTTCCGGCGGGCAGCAGCAACGCGTCGCCATCGCGCGGGCGCTGATGCAGAATGCCCCGATCCTGATCTTCGACGATTCCATGAGCGCAGTCGATACCGAGACGGATGCCAAGATTCGGGAATCGCTTCGCGCGCGGCGCGGAAAAGGCATTCTCTTCCTGATCTCGCATCGCATCACAACGCTATGCGAAGCCGACGTGATCCTCGTTCTGGAGCACGGCAAACTCGTGCAGATGGGTACGCATGAATCGCTGATGCAGGAGGATGGTCTCTACCGCAGAATTGCTGAGATTCAAGACGCTCCGAAGAAAGGAGGCGAAGTTGCATGAGTATGGACAATGAACAGGATTTTCAGGGACAAAAAGTGGACCTGAAGCTGTGGAAGCGTCTGTTCCGTTACGCGCTTCGCAACAAAAAAGCCCTTGTGCAGGACATCATTGCTTTGGTCATCGTTGCAGTGATCGATGCGCTTTATCCGTATCTGACCCGATTCGCGATCGATACGTTTGTCAACCCGGGCGGCGAACCTTCGACCAACGGCGTATGGATCTTCGGCATCAGCTATGCCGTTCTGATTCTTGTACAGTCCTTCTTTACGATGCTGTTCATCAAGCGTTCGGGCGATATCGAGATGGCTATTTCCTACGATATCCGGCAGGAAGCATTCCTCCACTTGCAGAACCTTTCGTTCTCGTTCTACGATAAAACTTCTGTCGGGTATCTGATGGCGCGTATGGTCAGCGATATCGGGCGCATCAGTGAGATGATTTCCTGGAGCATGGTGGACGTCTTTTGGTCCAGTTTCTATATCGTGTTCTCGATCGTCATGATGTTTGTGTTCAACTGGAAGCTGACGTTGATTGTTCTTGCGGTCGTTCCGCCGCTTGCCATTATCAGTTACATCCTGCAGAAAGCGATTCTGAAGTATCAGCGTGCGGCACGCAAGCAGAACAGCCGCATTACCGGAGCGTTCAACGAAGGCATTATGGGCGCGATGACGACCAAAACACTTGTGCGAGAGGAAGCGAACGCAAAAGAGTTCGAAACCATCTCAACGGATATGAAGAAAGCATCTGTAAAAGCGCAGGTGCTTTCCGCAACGTTCTTCCCCATCATCATCTCGCTCAGCGCAATTGCTACCGCTGTCGCGCTGATGCTCGGCGGCGCTGCCGTAAACGCGACGCTGTCCGGCTTGCCGTATTTTCTCGGTGCAATCACTGCCGGAACGCTCGTGTCGTTCATCACGTACGCTTCCGGGCTGTTTGATCCGATCCAGAACCTCGCCGGCATCTTTGCCGAGCTGCAAAGCGCCCAAGCAAGCGCAGAACGCGTAATCGGATTGCTCGATACGAAGTCTGATATTACCGATACGCCGGAAGTGGCAGCGCGATACGGAACGACCATGGAACCCAAGCGGGAAAACTGGGAGCCGTTGATCGGGGAGATTACATTTTCGCACGTCGATTTCTACTACAAAGAAAGTGAACCTCTGCTGAAGGACTTCAATCTGCACATTGCGCCCGGGGAAACGATCGCCCTTGTCGGGGAGACCGGTGCCGGAAAGAGCACGATTGTGAACCTGATCTGCCGCTTCTACGAGCCCGTTTCCGGGCAGATTCTGATCGACGGAAAGGATTACCGCGAGCGCTCCGAACTGTGGCTCCAATCGAATTTGGGGTACGTTCTGCAGCAACCGCACCTGTTCTCCGGAACGATCCGAGACAACATTCGGTTCGGCAGGCCGGATGCAACCGATGCTGAAGTGGCCGCCGCAGCGAAGATGGTCCACGCAGACGAGTTCATCCTCCATCAGGCCAAAGGATACGATACCGACGTGGGCGAGGGCGGCGTGCGGCTTTCGACCGGACAGAAGCAGCTGATCTCATTTGCACGAGTTATCCTTGCGAACCCGCAGATCTTTGTACTGGACGAAGCGACCAGTTCGATCGATACGGAAACGGAACAGATCATCCAGAATGCGATAACGACCGTTCTGGAGGGCCGTACGAGCATCGTCGTTGCGCATCGTCTTTCTACGATCCGCAATGCCGATCGGATTCTTGTGATTCGCAACGGCGCGATCACAGAATGCGGCACGCACGAGGAACTGCTTGCGCTCGGCGGATATTATCACGACCTGTATGTACATCAATTCCGTGAGGATGCGTTAAAGCAAGCGCTGCAATAATAGATCGGGCAAGAGATTGTACGAATCCCTTGCCCGATTCCGTCTCAAAAGAACAATTCGAATAAATTCAAAGTAAATTGAAAAAAACACTTGCATTTACAGCAACGATTCGCTATAATAATCGTTGCGTGCTGATGTAGCTCAGTTGGTAGAGCGCGTCATTGGTAATGACGAGGTTCATGGGTCCGACTCCCATCATCAGCTCCAAAGCAGAATCACCTGAATAGGTGATTCTGCTTTTATTTCGTGGGGAGTCGGCTGAGCGACCGTTTCATGCCGCACTGCGGCATGAAACAGCGAAGCGGGTTTGCTGCGAGGCGGATTACGCAGCGCGAAGCGCAAGTAAGCCTGCCGATTCGCTGCAAACGACTCCCATCATCAGCTCCAAAGCAGAATCACCTGAATAGGTGATTCTGTTTTTATTTCGTGGGGAGTCGGCTGAGCGACCGTTTCATGCCGCAGTGCGGCATGAAACAGCGAAGCGGGTTTGCTGCGAGGCGGATTACGCAGCGCTTATTCTCTTGTTCCGGTTTTAAAATCAAAAGAACCGATCGCTTTGACCGGTTCTTTCAACTGTTCATTCTGGTTGTCAGTGTATCAAATGTGCGCCAAAGGTCCGGCACGTCCTGCCATGCACATCCGAGGTCAACACCGGGGCGGTTTGCACCGTGGAAATCGCTTCCGCAGGTGATAAAAAGCCCGAGTTGATGTGCAAGCGATACATACATCTCCGTTTGCCGCACGGTTGAGGACGGGTAGTACGCCTCAATCCCCATCAGTCCGAGATCGGTTAATTCCCGCACAAGCGAATGCGGATTATCGCGAATGTGACACGGATGCGCCAATACCGGAAGCCCGTCTGCAATATGGATCATATCGATGACCTGCTTTGGGGTGAGACGCTGCTCCGTATAGTACCCCACCTGACCGGGACGCAGATACTTTGCAAACGCGTCTCTCACGTCCGTGGCAACGCCCATCTCAATCAAAGCTTTGGCGATGTGCAGTTTCATCGTTCGATCCGCCGGACGATGAATGAACTCCTCGACCGGATAACCGGCATCCTTCAGCTTGCGATAAATCGTCCGATTTCGTTTTTCGCGGCGTTCACGGGCAATTTCCAGGCTGCGATTCAACGTGGGGTTCTCCGGATCAATATCCAACCCGATGATATGCAGTTCGTGATGCCATTCGTTATCCATCTCCACAGCAGGGAGGACCGGCAAGCCCAGACGCTTTCCTGCCTCCATTGCTTCTGCGACGCCTCCGATGTTGTCATGATCGGTGAGGGCGAGCAAACGCACGCCCTCGTTCACCGCCGATGCAACAAGCTCGCTCGGCGTAAAGGTACCGTCAGAAACATTGCTGTGGGAATGAAAATCGAATTTCTTCTCCCGGCTCATTGCTACTGTTCGCCTTCCGGATTCGCGGTCGTTTCGACAGGTTTTTCCTCCGAAACGTGCGCTTTTTCCTGCATCACGGCATCGGCATCCGCCCCGCGATAAACCGCCTCGAATTCTTCTCCGGTGACGCGCTCGTATTTAAGCAGCATCTCGGCCACTGCGACCAGCCGATCCTTGTGCGCAGAAATGATCTGCTCGGCGCGTTCAAACTGTTCCTCTAAGATTCGGCGAATCTCAACGTCGATCTTTGCGGAAAGCTCCTCGGAGTAGTTCTTGCTGTGGCCCCAATCCTTTGCGATAAAGACCTCGGTATCGCCGCCGACAAACACCGGACCGACCGCATCAGACATACCGTATTCCTCGACCATCTTGCGAGCGATTTCACTGGCCTGTTTGAGATCTTGAATCGCGCCGGTGCTGACGTCGGTAAAGGCAACCTTCTCGGCGACTCTGCCGCCCATCGTCATGCAGATACGATCCAGAAGATGCGATTTTAACGTATGATGCAAATCCTCGCTCGGAAGCGTCATCGTATAGCCGGCTGCCATGCCGCGGGAAATGATGGAAACCTCATGCAGATTGTCGCAATGCTCCAATTCGATTGCCAGAATTGCATGACCGCTCTCATGATAGGCCGTTATCCGATTGTCCTCCGGCGTTACGACGCGGCTCTTCTTCTCCGGCCCCATTTCAACGCGCGTGACGGCTTCTTCAAGATCGCGCTGTTCAATCGCTTTGCGGTTGGCGCGCGTCGCCAGAATCGCGGCTTCGTTCAGAACATTCTCGAGATCCGCACCGGTAAAGTACGGCGTTCTGCGGGCAAGTGTCTTCAGATCGACGCCGGGCGCAAACTTCTTATTGCGCGCATGGACCTTGAGGATATCCACGCGGCCTTTCACGTCCGGATACCCGACAACAATGCGACGATCGAACCGACCGGGACGGAGCAACGCCGGGTCAAGAATATCGGCACGGTTCGTTGCGGCGATCACAATAATCCCCTCGTTCGGGGCGAACCCGTCCATTTCCACCAACAGCTGATTCAGCGTTTGTTCGCGTTCATCATGCCCGCCGCCGAGTCCTGCGCCGCGCTGACGTCCGACCGCGTCGATTTCATCGATAAATACAACTGCAGGTGCGCTGCGCTTTGCCGTATTGAACAGATCCCGTACGCGGGATGCGCCGACGCCGACGAACATTTCCACAAAGTCCGATCCGGAGATGGAAAAGAACGGTACCTTCGCCTCCCCAGCGACTGCCTTTGCCATCAGCGTTTTGCCGGTGCCCGGAGGGCCAACAAGCAGAACGCCCTTTGGAATCCGAGCGCCCATTTCGCTGAATCGCTGCGGAGCACGCATAAATTCGACGACCTCCTGCAGCTCCTCCTTCTCCTCAACAAGACCGGCCACATCGTTGAACGTGATCTTATCGGTCGAAGCATCCAACGTGCGGGCATTGGCGCGCGAGAAGTTCATCATCTGCTGACCGCCGCCCTGCTGTCGCATAAAGAAGAAGATAATGAAGCCGATCAGAAGGAACTCGATGATATAAGGAAGGATCACCAAAAAGATCGGCGTCCCTTCGGGAAGCGCGCTGACCATGACGAACCCGTAATCAGACGGCAGCACCGAGTCCTTTTCCTTCCCATCCTTGATCGAAACAAGCGTGCGCATATTCTCGGCGAACGCATCGTTGCTGATGTACAGCACAAAGTCCGCCTTATCCGGCAGCGCGGTTGCGTCTGCCTCGCTCGTCCGATACAGGCCGTAGAAGGTTCCGCTGTCAAGCACCTCATAAACAGCTTTGACGTTATCCTTCCGATAGGCCTCGGTAAACTCATCAAAGTTGATCTCTTTCGTCTGTCTTGGTGAGCAGCCGTTGGTCACCATAAAGATCATCATGCCGATGATCAATGCCCAAATGACAACCGAGACTATCGCGCGGGTCCGGTTGACCGGCTGTTTGTTTTGATTGTTATTCTTTTGTTCCAATTGCATCCTCCGCCCCGCATTCTTACGGGGTATTTTCCTTAATTTGCGTAAACTTCCGGTTTCAATACGCCGATATAGGGCAGGTTCCGATAGAGTCCTTTATAGTCCAACCCAAAACCGACAACAAACTCATTCGGCACGGTAAAGCCGCAATAGTCCGGCGTAATCTCCACTTCACGCCGACTCGGCTTATCCAAAAGGCAAGCGATCTTCACCGACGCAGGCTGCCGTTCCTTAAGCATCCGGACAAGATACGTCAGCGTATATCCGCTGTCCATAATATCCTCAACGATCAGAACATGCTTTCCGGTAATGCTTGTATCGCAGTCCTTGGTGATCTTCACGATGCCGCTTGTTTTTTGCGCATCGCCATAGCTGGAAATGCCCATGAAATCCATCTTCATGTGGACCGTGATCGCGCGGCAAAGATCTGCAAAGAAGATGCTGGCGCCCTTCAGAACGCAGATGACGACGATCTCTTCCCCATCATAGTCCTTGGATATCCGATCCCCGAGTTCCTGAACACGCTTTTTGATCTCTTCCTCCGGCACAAGAACCTTCTCGATCCCCTGCGCCATGAATTCCTTCCCCCACATTTGCCTGATCCTCCTCAAAAAGTATTTGTAAGATTCGCCGGGTCTCGGGCGTTACGCGCGCCCGCTCGTCTATCGTATGCCCCATCACGGCCAGAATGCCGCATACATCCGCAATCAGCGGGATCGATCGGTAAAACCGCGGTACCTTCCGATCGGTCAGATAATCGCTGAGAAGCTTTGTTCCCTGCATGCCAAACGGTTGAAACCGATCTCCGATCTGTGGGCTGCGAACCAACAAAGGGCTGTGCACAGCATCCGCATTCAGATATGCCGTACCCGCACTGCAGGGAAATGAAGCGGTATCCGTTTCCCGTACAAGAATTCTGCCGTGCGGAATCGGCACCCATGTTCCGATCGGAAGCGTCTTGCAGAACGATTCCGGGTCGATTCGATCCACATGCAGCCGATCGGACGATGTCCACGCCGTATACCCGTTTTTCAGGTGACGCTGCGTTCCGGTCTGAGAATGCAGAAGATCATTCAACGTCAAAAAATCGTTACGATCATAGTCGTCATACGGAACGAATCGCTTGAGCACCCGCATTCGAAGGCTTTCGGGAAGCTCGGCAAGTTCAAATCTCGTTGGATTGCTCCGATAGATCCGATCCGCCTGTTCCTTCCAATACGCCGCATCGATCGCAACAAGCGCAGCGGTATTCGCAAGCGCGCCGGAAGCGTTCGGTCGCAGCGTATTCAGAAGCGGCAGCACTTCCTGTCGAATCCGGTTGCGAAGATGCTCCGGGCTGCTGTTGGTCGAATCCGTACAAAATGGCTCGTTTCGTTCCGCTAAATAGTTCAATATCTCGGACTTTGGAATCCTCAGAAAAGGGCGGATCAGGTTGCCGGAGCATTCTTGCATCCCGGCAAGCCCATCGGTTCCGCAGCCGCGCAGCAAATGCAGCAAGAGCGTTTCAGCCTGATCGTCCCGATGATGTGCGGTTGCAATCCACCGAAACTCCAGCTTCTTTGCGACTTCATTCAGAAAGGCATACCGTTCCGACCGCGCTGCCGTTTCCAAAGAAACACCCCGCTGTTTTGCTGCGGAAGGAACATCCGTCGTCTTTTCATAAAACGGGATCCGTTCCCTTTGACAGAGGGCGCGGCAAAACGCGGCGTCCCGCAGCGCTTCCTCACCGCGAATTCCGTGATTCAGATGCGCAGCAGCGATGGTCCGGAGCTTTCCTTCCTTGCGAAAACGGTTCATTTCCAGCAGCAACGCCACAGAATCCGCGCCGCCGGAGAGTGCGATCAGAATGCCATCCGATGCGGAAATACCGTAGCTGTGCAGAACTTCTTCCCGCAGAATCAACATGAGCAAACAACTCCAAATACAGATGTGTTTATGATACCCTTATTTTGCGTTTTTTGCAAGCATTAAATGAAAAAACAGTATGGCATTTGTGAAAACAAATGTCGATCCGTGAATCAAAATGCCGTATCCCGTTTCAGGATACGACATGAATCGGCGTACCGTTCAAAAACGCCGTAAGGTTTGCAACCGAGATATCGATCAGCTTTTGCCGCGTCGGCACCGGGGACCATGCATAATGCGGTGTCAAAAGGCAGTTCGGTGCCATCAGCAGCGGGTTCGATTTGGAAATCGGTTCTGTGGAAACTACGTCCGCCGCGAATGCGGACAGCTTTCCGCTTTGCAGCGCCGCAGCAACGTCGTATTCGTTGATCAGACTGCCGCGGGCCGTATTGATCAGAATCGCTCCGTCTTTCATCTTCGCGATCGTATCGCTGCGAATCATTCCGATCGTTTCCGCCGTTGCGGGGCAATGAAGCGACAGGACGTCCGAACGGGCAAGCACTTCCGCAAACGACGTCTGCTCGCCGCAGAACGAAGCATTCCCGTTCCGACTGTATCCGATCACCCGCATGCCGAGCGCCTGGGCAATCTTTGCCACGCGGCAGCCGATCCGCCCCGTTCCGATCACGCCGAACGTCATTCCGTCCAGCAGGATCGGCGCTTTGTCCCAATAACAGAAATCGGGCGATGCGGTCCAGTTCCCCTGATGCACGAGACGGTCGAGCGAAGAGGCGCGCTGCGTCAGGTCCAGAAGCATTGCTATCGTAAGCTGCGCCACCGCTTCGGTGCTGTAGGCGGGCACGTTGCAAACCGTGATTCCCCGCTCACGCGCGGCATTCAGATCAATGTTATCATACCCCGTCGCCAACTCGCCGATGAACTTCAGTTGACGTGCGTTCATCAGCACCTCCCGCGTCATCCGCACTTTGTTGATCAACACGGCATCCGCGCCGCGCAGCCGCTGCGCAACCATGGACGGGTGCGTGCGATCGTAAACGGAAAGCGTTCCGAGCTTTTTCAGCGGCGACCAATCGAGATCTCCCGGATTGACGCTGTATCCATCCAAAACGACAATTTGCATATAGAATACCCCTTTATCGGATTATGAAACGACCTTTGCATTTGCACGGTGCTTGACCCAGTCTTCGTAGCGTTTGATCGGTCGATCGGCATGCACGAGGCGACTCAGCAAAAAACCGGCTTCTGCGGCAAGAATCGCCGTCGGAATATCGATCAGAACGTGCTGCTTCACAAGCAGCGTCGAAGCAACAACAAGGGTCGAGAAAACAATCGTAAACGGCAGATACCATTTCGGAAGCCCCTCGGCCTTCAGCGCCACGCGGATGCAGACCCAACTTTCCAGGCAATGGACCGATGGAAGCAGATTGGTCGGCGCGTCGAGCCCATAGATCCAACACACGATCCGCTCAAATCCGTTCCCGTCCGCAGAAACGGACGGACGTGTCAACGTCGTCGGAAAGAAGATGAACACAAGCATGCAGATCAGTTTTGCGATCGTTTCGGCGGAAAGAACCTTGGTACGCAGTGCCTGCGGCTGTCGGCTAAGCAGAATCCAGTTTGCCGCCCATTGTACGAACGCAAGAATGTAGATCACGATCATCGGCGGCCAAAAGGGAATCCGGTCGTCGAGCGGGTTGGACAGATTGTGATAGGTTCCGACAAGCGGGAGCAATCGAACAAAAAAATACGTGGCGCAATGGAGAAACACGGTCACCAGAATCGGAAGAATCGTTTCTTTCGGAAGAACCTTTCCGAACAGAAAAAATCCTCCGACGCCAAGCGCGATCAGCGTGCTTCCTCCGATCAGCACAAACGCAAGCGGATTCGCCGCCGCACGGTTGAAAAGTTCTGCCAACATCCCCATTATCTTATCTCCGCCGATTCACCGAAGTTTCCTGCTTCGGCAACCAAAGAAAAGTATATCACACGAATCCGCGCAGGACAAGTCTTTCCGGACAGGAAAAAAGAACCTCCGAAGAGGTTCCAAATTGAATGCAAATCGTTAATCCGTCGGAGGTTCGGACGAATAAAACTCCTCGCCCGAAATCTTGTTCCGATAGAGCGCGCTTGGTTTCCATTGACCGGCGGGGCCGAATCCGAATGCAGGCTCATCATAAAAGTATTGAATCTCCCGAAGTCTTCCGGAGGAAAAGAGCAGCTCATAGACCGTTCCGTCCTCCAGGTAGATATCCA
>ONLX01000137.1 GCA_900318765.1 uncultured Eubacteriales bacterium | reverse complement strand
GCATCGGTTCCCGTCGCTCGCGCAACGACCGAAGGCGGCGTATCGAATTTGAACAGGACCGACCATACACCCATCGGGATCAACACCTTCCCGCCCGTGTGATCCGTATAGGTGTAATAATCCGAAATGCTGTTGATCGTCGGGCGGAACGCCGAGGACTGGGTGAATTCGCCGATGATCGTGAACGGTTCGCCGGAGATTTCCACGGTCTTACCGATCGGGCTTTCCCCGAAGAACAGCGATTCCGACGTCGATCGATCGATCAAAGCAACCTTCCGATAATCGGTAAAGTCCTCCGGCACAAAGCCTCTGCCTGCGCGGATGCGGTATCCGTAAACCGACAGGAACGAATCGTCCACGCCGTAAATCGTACCCTGACTCATGCCGTTTGCTCCGTTCCAAACGAGCGAGTACGCGTCGCGCTTGTAATACAGCGAGGATATTTCCACTTCGGGGATCGCTTCGATCTGTTCTTTGATCGACGCGTCGAGGATCGGCACGTACTCGGGAACGGTCTGATACGCCGTATCGAGCGGGTAATCGCCCTGATACAGCACGACTTCCACCGTGTTGTTCCCGGCGCCGATCAGGTTCTGCTTGATCTGCTCATTGGTTCCCATGATCGTCGACGAGATCGTGATGATCGATGCGATGCCGATGATGATGCCGAGCATTGTGAGGGCAGAACGCAGCTTGTGCGAACGGATGCCGTCGAAGGCTTCCCGAATGTTTTCCCACATGATCGCTCGCCTCCTTACCAATACAGATTTGCCGACTCGGACGGCATCGTTACGGGCGCGCCGTCCCTCGCGTTCTTATCATACGGGAACGCAAGGTAATCGTCCTGTGTCAGCGTGATATTGAGCAGTTCCACGTATTCATCGAACCGTTTTCCGGTTGTGACAACTGTCTTAGAAAGCCGCCCGTCGCGCACGAGGAAGATGCAGTCCTGCCCGTCGATCTCCCGGATATACGCTTCATGGAGATAGTTCATCTCGTTCTCCGTCCCCGGGCGATAGGTGAATTCGATATAGGAACCGACTTCGGGCAGCGAATCGCCGAGCAGTTCCATCGATGCGACATATCCCGATGAATTCGGATTGCCGCCGTTCTGATAATTGGTGCTCATCGGCATCGAGCTGATCTCCGTGATGCGAACCGGCACGTCCGCCCCGGTCTCATAGGAGAAGCCGGTAAGCTCGGTCCCCACCGGGAATGAAGCAAGGTCCATTTCGCCGATCACGCTGAGAACGTGCAGCCCGGTTCCGCCGCGTACTTCGAGGAACACCTCTCCGTCCTGCAGTGAAGCCGGATCGAGTGCCTTTTGCACGGTGCCTTCCACCATGCTGTACACGATACCGTCCGCGCCCGAAAGCTGCAGCTTTTCAATGTCCAAAGACAGCTGCCGATACTGGACCTCTTCGGTGCGGATCTTCTGCGCAGCCTGACGCGCGTATTCCTCTCGCTCCGCCTTTGAAGGGCCGTAATAGATCGGAACGTACGGCTCCTCCGTCGGCTCCGGCGTTTCCGAAGGATCGGGCGTCGGGGTAGGCGTCGGCGTCGGAGTGGGAGTCGGAGTCGGGTCGAGAACGGTCGTCACAAACGCAAAGCCTCCGGTCGGCAAAAACTGGAGATCCACCCGAAACCCGCTTGCCAGAAGCGTCGCATAAAGGATTTCGGTCCGTTCAACAGACTGTTCCGAAAGCCGGGTCAAAAAGGCGGCCGGAACATCCTTTCCGCTTGCGTATTGGAACAAAAACGGCTTCTGCTTGCTGCCGTCGCCGGATCTGGGTTCATTGAAATCCGGCTGCAACGGGTTCGGATCAAGGGCGGTAACGCGGAACGTCACCGCTCCGTCGGGATTTGCCGCGATCAGTACCGTCGATTTCGGCGCGGTCAGCTCCGCATAAAAGGCGCGCTGATGATCCTTTGCAAGCAGGATCAGCGTTTCGAGAAACGGCGCAGAGATCGTCTCCTGATCCGCAATCGTATAGCGGAACGGATCCGAGGCCGTACCGCTTCCAGAAACGGGATTCAAAAGGTCAGAAAGAATCTTGCTGCCGAATCCGCGGTACGCTGCGCTGTTGGTCTTTTGCCGCGGCGTCGGGGACGGCGAAGGCGTATACGTCGGGACCGTGCGCTCATATTCCTGCCGCGCCCAGCGTTTGTACTCCTTGTAATCCTCCTGCAGCGTGTTGTAGAGCTTCTCCCGCTCGAGCAGCTTTTCCTCGAGCGTCAGCGAATTCAGCGTAGCATCGAACCGCGCAAGCGGGTCGCCGACCTTCACGGAATCGCCCGGCTTTACGTACACCTCCAGAACCGTCTGGTCCTTCTCCTTTACGAGCGTCTGCGACGCATCGGAGACGACAAACCCGTAGATATCCGATTGATTCGGCATCCAGGAGAGCATCCAGTTCCGCGCAGGGGTTACCTCAACCGGGGTGTTCTTCGCAAGATACGCGTACACAAAGATGCCGCCCGTCGCGACCAGAACGATCGCGCCGATGATGATCAAGGCTTTCAGCCACGGTTTCATGCGTGTTCGCCTCCCTTCAGATATCCGTCGTAGATATAGAGGATCCGATCCGCGCGATCCGCGATCGCCTGTTCGTGCGTGATCATAACGATCGTCATGCCCTGGGCGTGCAGCTCGTCGAAAATATCCATAATCTGCTGACCGGACTTCGAATCCAACGCGCCGGTCGGCTCATCGGCAAGCAGCATCAGCGGGTTCGTTACGATCGCGCGCGCAATCGCAACGCGCTGGCACTGACCGCCGGAAAGCTGCGTCGGGTAGAAATCCACGCGATCCATCAGCCCCATCCGATTCAGCGCTTCCACCGCGCGCTCCTTGCGCTCCTTTCTCGAAACGCCCGCATACATCAACGGCAGCGCAACGTTCTCCCACGCCCTGCGCTGCGCAAGCAGATGAAACGACTGAAATACGAACCCGATCTTGCGGTTTCGCACATTCGCCATCGTGCTGTCGGACGCATGCGTGTTGTCCTCACCGTCAAAGCGATAGACGCCGCGCGTCGGAACGTCGAGATAGCCGAGAATGTTCATCAGCGTCGACTTTCCGCTTCCGCTCGGGCCCATGATCGCAAGATATTCGCCCTGTTCGAGCTGCAGATTCACGTCATGCAGAACCGGAACCGGAACGGACGCCGTACCGTAATCCTTTTCAATATGTTCGAGTTCGAGAATCATTCCCATCCTCCGTCGCCGAATTCCGTCTCATCGAGCTGCTCCGCATCAAACGGTTCCTCCATGTCAATCGGCGCTTCAAAGTCCATCGGTTCCTCGCCAAGCATACCCGTTTCATCGGCATAGACCGTTTCGCTTGCGGTCATCCCTTCGCGCACGGTCTCATCCGGGAACGCGATCCGATCGGTATAGGTAAGGCCGTCGATAATCTCGTACGAATCGGTCTCCTCCATGTATGCGCCGAGCGTAACCGTCCGCTTTTCGATGCGATTCTTTGCGTTTGCAGCGTACACAAAGTGTCGTCCTTCCTCTTCCACAAGATAATAGGAAGGCAGAACGAGCGAGCTGCCCTGCTTATCGGGCTCGCCGAGCTCGATATACACGTGCTGCCCCATCATCAGATGACCGATCTCATCGGACGAGACATAGAACGCATACTTACTCGATTGCTCCCCGCCCCCATCATAGGAATAGTAATTGTTCTCCTTGATCGGTTCCTCGGTGTTGATCCGGTAGATTTCGCCGCGATACGTCTCATTTTCATTCGTGCGCGAGCGGATCGTTACGATCATTCCTTCCGAAAGCGTATGCGCCGTCTGCTCATTGACCTTGCCTTTGACGCAAAAATCCGAGCCGGCAACGATCGTGATATACGCATTGGACGTGTCGCTCGTTCCGAACATGTTGTTGGCGTCGTTTTCGGTGCGAACGGAACGCACTCGACCGTTGACCGGAGACTTCACAACGCTGTCTTCGATCGCTTCCTTGAGCTGATCCGCCTGCTTCTGCTTGCTCTTGAGCTCATATTCGGACTTCTTCTGCGTGAGCTGCACCTCCTGCAGCTTGAGCTTCAGTTCATACTGCTTATCGGCCCGGGCACGCGCGATCTGTTTTTCGAGCGATTCGCTCTCCTCGATTGCCGTGCGGATGGTATTCTCGAGCCCGGTGATATCGATCAGCGTCTGCTCATAGGAGAGCGTCAGGCTGTCCACATCGTATTGGAACAGCGGGGTGCCGACCGAAACCGCATCGCCCGCGGCAACAAAGCACGTCTCGATCGTGAGCGTGCTGTCCGGATTGATCTCAATGACCTCCTTCGCCTCCACAACGCCGGAATACCGATTGCTGCGGCCCGTATAGCCGACGCCGAGGATCTTTGCAACGGTCTGCACATAGGCAACATCGCCGTCGTCCCCCGATCCGAAGAACGGCAAATCCACGTGCAAAACACGTGTGACAACAAAATATGCGCCGCAAAGCAGAGCCGCCACGAAGGCCACGATCAAAACTATGATCCATCCGGTTTTTCGTTTCTTCATCGGAATGACTTCCTTTCCTTTGAACGGTTGTCCGTTCGATTCTCTACTATCATACACCATTCTAACATCAAAAACGTTGCAAAAATGTAAAATCTTATTATTTGTTTCGAATTTCATGTGCTTTTTACATTCAATCTTCCTCCGGTATGATACCATAGGTGCGGGAGGCGAATCATGCGCGTACTGGATCTGGATCTTGACTTTTTTCTTGCGGACTGCTGCCCGCTTGCGGACATCGGTTCCCGCCCTGTGCTTACGGGTCACGAACCGTGGGCGCCGGAGGAAGTCGTTCGATTTTTGAAGGAACAATGCGGGCTCAATGAAGCCGAACCGATCCCCGGAGCGATCTTTGAAACGCATGACGGCGCCTTGCAATTTTGGTCGGAGCGGCAAAAAGACGGATCCCTTCTTTCGCCGTTTACCGTAACCCATGTCGACGCGCACAGCGATCTCGGAATCGGCAAGCCCGGTCCGGGCTTTGTTTTAAACTCGGTGCTGCCGCAGCCGCCCGCCATTCGCGCCGATCTTTCCCGCTATTATGCGCAAAAACAGCTCGATGAAGCCAACTACCTGCTGTTCGCGCTCGCGTTTCGCTGGATCGATACGCTCGAAAACGTACGCAATCCGCGTTCGAGGGCCGATATTCCGCAGCAGATTTTGCTACCCGGTAGAACGGATCGGATTCAGCTGACGTCGTTTCCCGCGCGCCTGATGGAGCAGCGAAACGGTCCCGAACCGGTGATTCCGTTTCATGTATACGAGGATTACCGCACCTTTGCCGCCGATACAAAGTTCGATTTTATGACGCTGGCGATTTCCCCGCGCTACGCGCCAAAGGAAGCGGACGCGCTGCTGCCGATTTTTGAATCGTTTATCCGTCCTATATGATATTTATATATTTATTGTATTAGGTTCTATTTTAATTATTTATAGGTTAAAGGTATGGGAAAACAAATTCGCGTTCTGCTTTGGGATATTGACGGGACATTGCTTGATTTCAATGC
The DNA here is from genome assembly GCA_900318765.1 of uncultured Eubacteriales bacterium. Taxonomy (GTDB): domain Bacteria; phylum Bacillota; class Clostridia; order Christensenellales; family CAG-138; genus UBA3792. The sequence goes on along the minus strand of ONLX01000137.1, from coordinate 7,743 downwards.
TTCCGAACGTGCCGGGATCCGGAACACATTTTCGGATTTCGGGCTCGGGGAATGTACCGATGAGATGCTCTCGGTTTACAGCCGGATCAACAACAAACATTGGGAAATGCTCGAACGCGGCGAATGCACCAAGCATGAGACGATGGTGCAGCGGTTTGTCGAGTTCTTTGCGCTGTATGGAATCGAGACCGATGTGGAAGCATTCAACGATACCTATCAGCGGCGTCTGCCGGAGACGATTGTGTTCCGTCCGCACGCATGGGAAACCGTAACCGCGCTCTCGGGCCGATACCGTCAGGCTTGCATCACAAACGGCAATCTCCCCGTGCAGCTGCGCAAGCTGCGGGATTCCGGGCTGATCCGCGTATTCGACCGCGTCTTTATTTCGGATGAAGTCGGATGCGAAAAGCCTTCCCCCGCGTTCTTTTCGGCGGTCCTTTTGGCCATGGACTGCTCGCCGGACGAAGCGCTTGTCATCGGGGATTCACTTTCAAGCGATATCCTCGGCGCGAACCGATCCGGCATTCCGTGCGTATGGTATAACCCGGAAGGGAAACCGCAAAAACCCGGGATCCGGGCGGATCGGATCATCTCCGATCTTGACGAGATTCCTGCCCTGTTAAATGAATTTTGAATGAGGCGTCTGACATGCAATTGAGATCGTTCCGATCACACCGCGGCGAAGTGGATATGACCCAGGGAAGCATCTTCCGGCATATCCTGTTGTTTGCGCTGCCGCTTTTGGTCGGAAATCTGTTTCAACAACTTTATAATATGGTGGATACCTGGGTTGTCGGCAATTTTGTCAGCAACGAAGCCTTCTCCGCCGTCGGAACCGTTACCCCGATCACGAACCTGATGATCGGTTTCTTCTCCGGTCTGTCGAGCGGCGCGGGCGTTGTGATTTCGCAAAGCTACGGCGCGAACAAGCTCGATCGCGTTCGCCAAACCGTCCATACCGCGATGCTGATGACGCTGATCCTCGGCGTTTTGATGACGATCCTCGGCGTCCTGTTCGTTCCGCTTGCGGTGAAGCTTTCGAACACGCCCGAAGAGGTCGTTCCGCAGGCGAAGCTGTACCTGACGATCTATTTTTCCGGGATCATGGGACTATTGATCTACAATATGGGCGCAGGCATCTTCCGCGCGATCGGAAACTCGCTTCTGCCCTTCCTGTTCCTGCTCATCAGTGCGCTTTTGAACACCGGGCTCGATCTGCTGTTTGTTCTGCGGTTCGGCATGGGCGTGGATGGCGTTGCCTACGCGACGATTATCGCGCAGGGCGTTTCGGCCGTTCTGATCTTTGTTATGCTGATGCGAACCAAAACCTGCGCGCGGCTCCGTCTAAAGGAACTGAAGATTCAGTGGAGCATTCTCGGAACCATCTTTCGGATCGGCATTCCCGCCGCTCTGCAGATGGCAATCACCGCATTTTCGAACATCTTCGTGATGGGGTACATCAATGCGTTCGGAACGCACGTCATGTCCGGTTGGACCGCGTATTCGAAGGTCGACCAACTGCTGTTTTTGCCGATGCAGTCGATCGCGCTCGGGGCGACGACCTTCGTCGGCCAGAATCTCGGCGCGGGAAATGTTGACCGTGCAAAGCGCGGCGTTCGCATTTCGCTTCTGATTGCGTTTGTCTCAACGGTGCTGCTTTCGATCCCGGTGATTATGTTCGCACCGTCGATCGTCGCATTCTTCAACCAGACGCCGCAGGTAATCGAAAACGGAACGATCTTCCTTCGTTTTATCACGCCGTTCTATCTGCTCTGCTGCATCAATCAGGTGTATGCGTCCGCGCTTCGCGGCGCCGGCAATACGCGTGCGCCGATGGTTCTAATGCTCGGCTCGTTCGTCGTCTTCCGGCAGATCTATCTATATATCATGGCAAACTATATCTCGAATACGATGCTTTGGATTGCGTTCGGCTATCCCGCCGGGTGGCTTGTCTGCAGCCTTGCGACGCTGATCTACTATCGATGCGTTCCGCTCGATCGGCACCGCATCCTTGAAACCACATAAAAAAGCACGGAGCCGAACGGTTCCGTGTTTTGGTTTATCTTTCGATTATTCTTCGACGGGCGCCTGCGGTTCCTGCGGCTTGGTCGCCTTGGCAAGAATCTTGCCGAGCTGCGTGAGACCCGGAAGATCCGGCGTGGTCTTGCCGCAGAACGTGAGAATCGCGTAAACGAGACAAACGATGGACAGTACCGCCCCGAGGAAGAAGAAGCACATGAGGATCGATTCCGCAAGATGCGTCAGCAAAATCGTCCAGCAAAGAGCGCGGTCCTCATCCGAGATCGACTTATTCGTAAAGAGCTCCAGCGCAGAGAGCGCAAGACCCGGGCCCGGAAGCCACAAAAGACCGAGACCGATTCTTCTTTTCATGTTCAAAATGGAATTCATTCGTTTATCCTCCTGTTTTTTCTTCCTTTATTTTACAAAGCTGACACAACAAAGTCAACGCTTTTTCGGCATTTTATCCGCCGGTAAGACAACTTTTTTCTTCTGCGGGGCAAATTCGCCTTCGAATGCATAGGAAGCAAACTTCGGTTGTTTGCTTGCGCGTTTCTTCTGCAATGCCCGCGCGACAAGAATACAGCCGATCAGAGCAAGCGCCGTCACAAGTGCCGCCGCAACGAAGAACGGACGCGTGCCATCCTGCCCGCCGATCGCAATTCCGACGATGCTGAGCAAGAACAGCAGTGCCATCATGCCTGCGCAAATATACAGCCCGATTGCCGAGCCGGGAATTTCCTGTTTTTGTTTCCGTTCCATACCGGTTCCTCCTTAAAAATTCTATGACTATGATTCGGCTTCGAATACCCGTTTTGCATAAGATCGGAAAATCTGCAAACAATATCCGCATCCCATTCAAGCCGCAAAGGAGATGTTCATGAAAGCAACGGGTATCGTAAGAAGAATCGATGAGCTCGGCCGGTTGGTTATACCGAAGGAGATCCGCAGATCCCTCCGCATCCGCGAATCGGATCCGATCGAGATCTATACCGACCGCGACGGAGACATCATTCTCCGAAAATACGCGCGTATGCGCGAGCTCTCCGACTACGCGGCGACGCTTGTGCAGGCGCTGAACGGAACCTTCGGCTGCAACGCTGCGATCACCGATCTGGAAACCGTGCTTGCGGCTGCAGGTACGCGCAAGAGCAAAGTGCTTGACGTAGCTCTTTCCGAATCCTACATCAACGCAATCCGCAAGCGCAGCAGCGTGTTCTATGATGATACGGCAACCGTCCGTCAAACGGTGTTTGCCGATCAGACGGAGCCGTTTTTGCAGCTCTGCACGATGCCGATCTTCTCAAGCGGTGATCCGATCGGAAGCGTGATGCTGTTTACCGATGAGCGGCGCGACCGATTTGCCCTCTCCGAGCTGCAGACGCTCAAAGCGATCTCCCTCTATCTCGGTAAGCTGCTCGAAGAATGAGTCATAACCAGCGCCCCTCGGGTCGGATCGTTTTCAGCGCGGCAAGGTCAAAAACGCGCAGATACCGCCCCGGATCCGCACCGCGCTCCATCAACCGAAGCAGAATTTCGGCAGCGGCATAGCTGTCACTCTCGGCCCGATGATGGTCGAGCGGGATCTCCCAATACGCGCATAAGGTATTCAATCGATGATCGGGAAGCTGCGGAAGCAGCTTTCTTGTCATTTGCACCGTGCAGACGTACGGTACGCTGCGTTGAAAATCCAGACAATAGGCCCGAAGGCACCGCCCGAGCACGCCCAGATCAAACGGAGCGTTGTGCGCGACAAGAATGCGATCCGCAAAGAACGGTTCAATCGTTTCCCAAAGCGCGTCGAACGCGGGAGCGGCCTCGGCCTCTTCGGGCAAAATCCCGGTCAGCGCAATGTTGAACGGTCGAAAGTACGTTTCCGGATTCACCAAGGAGGAGAACGAGCCCGTGATCTGCCCGTCATCGATCAAGGTGATACCGATCGAGCTCATGCGATTGTTCTGTTCGTTCGGCGTCTCCACGTCGAACACCGTATAGCCATACGCGTTCATATCGATTCTCCGAACAGCCTAACGCAGCCGATTCCGGTACTCGACCGGCGTGCATCCGATCCGCTTTTTAAAGCATCCCGAAAAATACGACATATCCCGAAACCCGACGGCCTGCGCAATCTCGAAAATCTTCTTTTGCGGCTCCGATGGATCCGACAGCAGCTTCATCGCCATAGAAATACGAAGCTGACTTAGGCAGTCAATCAACGTATACCCCGTCTTTTGGCGGAACACATGGCTGAGATGCCCTTCGCTGATGCATAGCGCGTCCGCGATCCAGCCGATCGTCAGCGCAGGATTTCCGTACTGCTTCAAAAGATACTGCATCGCTTGTGCAACGTAGCGATCCTGTACGGCAAAGCAGTGCCGTAGCGCCGGCAAAGAATCCGGCACGGGCAGATCGATCAGCATTTGATTTTCGTTCGTTTCATCCATAAATGCCATCCGTTTACAGGGTTGGGATCCGCTCGATCAAAGCGGCGATAGCGTCATCATCGTTGGTCGGGAGCACAAGGTCGGCAAGCTTCAACGCGTCCGGATGGCCGTTTTTCGGCACTGCGGCAAGATCCGCCTCGGCAAGCATTTCCAGATCGTTGTTGTAATCCCCGACGCCGATCATCGTTCTGCCCGCATATACCGGCAAACTCCGGCATGCGTTCAATGCGGAGCCTTTGTTGATTCCCTTCGGAAGCAGTTCGAGATAGAGCGATCCCGGAACGATATCCGTCGACGCAAAAACGCGGTCAAACCGGTCCGAAAGCCCCTCGGCTTCAATCCATCGGTCCGCCTGTCGCATCTCTTCGGGAGTACCGAACAGCAGCGCTTTGAACCAGGGATCCCGCTCCGCCTCCTCGATCGAGAGAAACCGGCTTGTCTGATGCAGCTTCCAAAAAGGAACGTTCAGCGTTTCGCGCGGGGAGACATACAGGATATCCTCGGGGGTATAGACCTGCAGATTGACATTTGGGAGCTCTTCGCGCGCAAAGCGAAGTACCTTGCTTAAAGCATCCCGATCCGCAAACTCGGTCAAAAGAAACGTGTCCGTATCGCGATCATACACCCCGGCGCCGTTCAGCACGATGCATGGCGCGTTGAACGCAACGCCTTCCAGGTATTGCAGCATGTTCGAAGGACAACGCCCCGTGGAAATCGCAAACAATCCCCCGTTTTCGGTATATGTTTGAATCACCTCACGGTTTTTGGGGCTGACGTTACCGAAATGGTCGAACAGCGTCCCGTCCAGATCACAGAAGATTGCAGTCTGATCCCATCGCATGGCAGTTCCCTCCTTTGTTCTATTTTTCTTATCATAGCACAGCCTTTTTCGGGAATCAATTCCAATTTTTCACTTTGGAGAATCGTGCAGAACTTTTTGTTATTTTAAAAGAACATGTAGAATCGCAGAAAATTCATATGTCATTTCTGTGAATATGTGTTATAATGAGCAAAGCAGAAGTAAATATTCTGTAAATGTCCATCATGTAGGAGGAAAGACATGAAGAAGTTTGTATCCATTATGCTCGCACTCGTCATGGTACTCGGACTCGTTGCCTGCACCGGCACGGCAGCCACCACGCAGCCGGCCGAAGATCCGAAACCCGCCGAAACCACGACTGAGACGAAGCCCGTTGAAACCCAGGCAGAGCCGCAGCCGGCACAGACGGAAGCCGAACCGGAACCCGTCGCCGAGCCGAAAGACTACTCGGGTTATACGATCCGTATCTATTCGAACTCCAACTCGACCGAGCGCGTCACCTGGCTCGTTGAGGAAGCCAAGAAAGCCGGCTTCACGATCAGCCTCGACACGAACGAAGTCATCTCCGGCGATACCGCCGCGATCCAGGCCGCGAACGAAAAGAAGGACGGCGACCTCGTATTCGGTCTGAACGAAACCCGCTGGGGCCAGATCATCGACGGCAACTATGAGAACCTCAAGCTCATCCCGTGGACTCCTTCCTGGGCGGACAAAGTCGGCGATTATAAGTATGACGGTCTCGCATACGGCCTTGTTATTCAGAACGTTCTGATGCTCTATCGTACCGATGAATTCGGCACAAACGGCACCGAGCTCCACTTCGATCACTGGGCGGACATCGTCAACTCCGGTTACAAGTGGTATCGCCAGGGCAAAGTCGGCGGCACGACCAATGCGAACATCAACTCCGCAATGCTCTATCCGTTTACCGATCCGACCTCTCCGGCGGGCGGCATCACGGTTGACGGTTGGAAGACCCTGTGGGCCTACTGCGCGAACGGCGAATTCACCGGTGACAGCTACGGCTTCGATCCGTTGAACCGCGGCGACGTCCAGATCGGTACGTTCTACTCCTCTTCGCTCTACGGCAAGATCGACGATGCAGCATCGAGCTCCGAACATCCGCTGCTCGGCACGCTCCAGCCCGAGAACTGGTCGCTCGTCGACATCAAGGACGGCACGTACTACATTGCAGAGTACATCGGCATCCTCGATAAGGAAGGCCGTACCGAAGAGCAGACCGAAGCCGTCAAGGCGTTCTGCGAATGGTTCGGCGGTGCTGAACTGCAGGCTGCATGGGCCGAGGAATTCGACTCCGTCCCCTGCAACGCAGATGCAGTTGCGCTCGTTTACGGCGATGATATCCCCGCCATCTATCTGCTCCCGAACTTCGCGCTGACGACCGTTCCCGGCACGGAAATGACCTATGCCGCATACGTTGCCGCGCACAGCGCAGAATGGACCAACATCATGACGAACCTCGGCTTCTACTGGAAGGATGCCAGCGAAGCCAAAGCAGAGCCCGCATGGGATACGCTTGATTGGAGCGTCCTGACGCAGAAAGCAGAATAATCATTCTTCGGATGATCACGATATGGCGAGTTGGGTCTCCAACTCGCCATATCCATTCCACCACCGTTCCGAACAAAGGAGTATTGTTATGATTCGATTGAACGACATTGTTGTCAAATTCGGTGATTTCACCGCTTTGCACAACATCAATGTCCATGTCAAGGAGGGCGAGTTTTTTACCTTCTTAGGGCCGTCCGGCTGTGGCAAAACGACGACGCTGCGTACAATCACCGGATTCATTGAGCCGGCAAGCGGTACGGTCATCGTCAAGGATCAGGATATCACGCACGTCCCGATCGAGAAGCGCAACATCGGCATCGTCTTCCAAAGCTACGCCCTCTTCCCTACGATGACGGTTTACGACAACATCGCCTTCGGTCTGAAGATCAAGCATCTCAAAAAGGCCGAGATCAAGCAAAAGGTGTATGAGATTGCGCGCAAGGTCGATCTGTCCGAGGAACAGCTCAAAAAGGCTGTTTCGCAGCTTTCCGGCGGTCAGCAGCAACGTGTCGCGATCGCCCGAGCGCTCGTCACCGAGCCCGCCATCATCTGCATGGACGAACCGCTTTCGAACCTCGACGCGAAGCTGCGCGTTCAGTTGCGCAACGAGCTCAAGAAGATGCAGAAGGATTTCGGCATTACGACAATCTATGTCACGCATGACCAGGAAGAAGCGCTGACCCTTTCCGATCGCATTGCCGTCTTCAACAAGGGCTATATCGAGCAGATCGGCACGCCGAACGAGGTGTACAATTATTCCCAGACCGAGTTCGTCTGCAACTTCATCGGCGATATCAACCGTTTACAGGAGGACGTGATCGACAAGGTCATCGCTTCCGGTTTTGCGCTCGATCGGGAAAAGCATCACTACATCCGTCTCGAACGGCT
>ONLX01000040.1 GCA_900318765.1 uncultured Eubacteriales bacterium | reverse complement strand
TTCGTTTTGGTTCAGACGCGCTTTTTGACCAACGCGCGGATCGCGGAGAACGTTTCGTCGCAGATATCATGTTCGATCTTGCAGGCGTCCTCACGCGCCTTTTCCTCCGGCACGCCGATTTCGATCAGATATTCGGTCAGCACACGGTGCCGTTCATAGATGCGCTGCGCGATCGCCTCACCGCGATCGGTCAGCGTTATGCGCCCGTCGGCATCCATCAGAAGGTATCCGTTTTCGCGAAGCCGCTTGACCGCATAGCTCACAGAAGGCTTTGTAACGCCGAGCTGTTCCGAAACATCGACCGAGCGGATGTACCCGTGCCGCTCCCGCATCATCAGCATCGCTTCCAAATAATCTTCTGCGGATTCACGTATTGTCATAGTTCATCCCTCCCGATGTCCGGCTTTCTGTTATCGTACCATATTTCAAAGACTTTGGCAAGCAAAAACGCCGGAATTCACGTGGATTCCGGCATTTTTCTGCGTTTGTTATGCCCGCCTCTCTTAGGACGCAAGCGCTGCGCCCTCGTCGGAAGGTTCCGCCGGCTTTCCTTCGAACCGTCTTGTCAGACGCGGGAGCAGAAGCACCAGCACGATCGCGGCTGCGGTCGGAATCAGACGCAGCAGCGACGCAGGACCCTGCCCGCTCGAGAACGATCCGTAAATCAGGATCAGGTCGGTTGAAACGAGCGTAACCAGCCCGAAGATCCGATACAGGATCATGCCGACATTGCGCCAAGCAGAACGGTTCGCGTTTTCCACGGTGGATTTGATCGGGTGAAGGATGGCGTCTTTGCGCATTACGATCAGTGTGATAAGCCCGGCAACCACAAGGCATCCAACGGCAATGTCCCATCCGAGGACAATATCGATTCCGCCCTGTTGGAACAACTCCGGCAGCGAAGCGGTCGTGTTGATGATGGCGTGGAGCAGCATTGTATAAATCACTTTGCCGGTGCGAAGATAGACCATCGCAAACAGCGTTCCGAGCAGAAACGCCAGGAAGAATTGTGCGGAGTTGCCGTGAATCAAGCCGAACAGCAGCCCGCTTGCAATCGCAGCAAAGCCCTCGCCGAAGGGATGAAGCTTATCAAGCAGCAGCTTGCGGCAAACGAGCTCCTCAAAGAACGGTGCGCCGATACAGACATACAGGTACATCAACCATGCGCCCGCTCCCTGCTGCAGGAATTCCGTGCCGAGAGATTCATTGACGTTGAAGAACGAGGGCAGGTTGCCGAACAGCGCGCCGACGCCCCAAAGACCGAAGGACATCAGAACGACCATCAGAAATTTCCCTGCGCCGAGGGAACGCTTTTCGACCGGTGCGGATTTCCCGAGGATCGCTCGCAGGACAAGCAGTCCGACGAGCATCCCGACGACCGAACCGAGCGTGTAGAACAGGATCAGGATAAAATGTGCTTTGGGCTCACTGAGCATTTGCATGATGCGCGATATCATTTGCGGCAGATTCGTAACATCGAGGTCCGCATCCATCAGCTGAGAGAGCAGTTTGGTTACGACAAGCACGCCGACGGCGCCGCCGAACAGCAGGGAGCCGACCAGCTGCAGAACGTTATACACCGCAAAGATGCCGAGCCCGGCACGATTGTAAGCGCTGCGCATTGCCTTTGTGGCTCCGCCCGCATCCGGAGCGGGTGTGCCGGGTTGGGTGGGAACAGAGGGTTGTATGGTTTCCATAGGATCTCCTTTCTGTAATCGGTTGGCGGGAAGACAATTCCCTTCCCGCCTATGGTTTTTCAAAATTGGCGGTATTGGAGGGAAGATGAACGTCCAACGGCGCATCCAGCTCGGTCGAAACGTAGCGCCCGTTCTTCTTGCGCTGCTTGACGCACTCGGTGAGCAGGTATTCGATCTGCCCGTTGACCGAGCGAAAATCATCGTCCGCCCATGCCGCGATCGCTTCATAGAGCTTTGGCGAAAGACGAAGCGGAATTTGCTTTTTTGCGGATTCGTTCATAGCCGCAAGGTTAATACAGGCTTCCGGAATTGACGACCGGCTGCGCGTCATGGTTGCCGCAGAGCACAACAAGCAGGTTCGATACCATCGCCGCTTTACGCTCCTCGTCAAGCACGACCGTGCCCTTTTCGTTCAGCCGATCGAGCGCCATCTCGACCATGCCGACCGCACCGTCCACGATCATCTTTCGTGCATCGATGATTGCGGAAGCCTGTTGCCGCTGCAGCATGACCGCCGCGATTTCGGGCGCATACGCAAGATACGTAATCCGCGCTTCCACGATATCAATACCGGCTTCGTCCACGCGCGCCTGAATCTCGTCACGAATGCGGCCCGCTACGATATCGCTTGAGCCGCGGAGGCTGCCGTCGTCGGCGACACCGTCTCCGGTCGTATCAATATTCGGCGCGACGTCATACGGGTACAGGCGAACGACGTTCCGAAGCGCCGTGTCACATTGCAGGGAGAGGTATTCCTTGTAGTTGTCCACGTTGAACACCGCTTTCGCCGTGTCCGTAATCCGCCAGGTCACCGCAATACCGATTTCGATCGGATTGCCGAGGCAGTCGTTGATTTTTTGCCGATTGTTCGACAGCGTCATGATCTTCAGCGAGAGCTTTTTGCTCGGCGCTTCCGAGGAAACTTTCACGCCGTTGCTTGAGGAATCGACGATCGTATGCAGCGTCGAAACATCGCCGCTCTGGTTCAGCTTTGTCTTAGCAGCCGGGTTGACCGAGGTGCAGAACGGATTTACAAAGTAGAAGCCTTCACCCTTGAGCGTGCCGATATATTTTCCGAACAGCGTCAGCACCAGGGCTTCCTGCGGCTTTAAAATCTTCAGTCCCGCAATCAGAATCGGCGCGAGAACAAGACAGGCAAATCCGCAGAGGAACAGCGCAGGCGAGCGCCCTTCATCGAGCTGAATCCCGCCGATTACCATTGCCGGAATGGCTGCTAAAAACAGCGCAATCACGACCAACAGCATGACCATGCCGTACTTCCGATTCTTCAATTCGATTTCTTTCATTTTTTGACTCCCTTCCGAGAATTGATATCATTTTGATATCGTGGTGATAATACCATGCGGAAGGGAGGTTGTCAAGAGGAAATCGATAAAAATCGCAGAAAAAGAAAAAACCGATCGAAGGCGTGCTTCGATCGGATCGGCGTTTTCCCCAAATGGCAATTTATCTGCCGTGGCGCTTCGCGAAGCACTCGGAGCAATAAACCGGCTTGTCGTTTTTCGGCTCAAACGGAACCTTGGTGGGCTTACCGCATTCGGCGCAGACGGCGTCGAACATCTCGCGCGGCCCGTTGAGGCGATCATTACGCTGCTGCTTGCGCGCTCTGCGGCAGGACGGGCAGCGAGCCGGGTCGTTTTTAAAGTCGTTTTGTGCATAGAACTCCTGCTCACCGGCAGTGAACACGAACTCTTTGCCGCAGTCCTTGCAGACCAATACTCTGTCTTCGAACATTTGAATTTTTCTTCCCTTCAACTCTTTCTATTGTCTCCGTCATCGGCTGACCTGGTTTTTGCCCCCACACCCGCCAACCGGAGGGTTCGCTCATAAGCCTTCGCGCTCCCCACTACTGCCCCTCTCGGCGGCAACGCCGCCGGTTGGTCTTACCTCTAAGCCGCACCATGCTCACGGAATCATTGTTCCGCTTATGTGGATCGTTTCGCCTGCGACTGGCATCGACTTTCAACCACAGACCCGATTTCGGACACAATATCATTATACATGGCTTTTCCCCAAAACGCAAACGATTTCTTGCGTGTTTTTCGATTTTTTCAAAAATTTTTTTGAAATATTGTTCACTTTTCCGTCGAACCGGCGTATCTGGCTCTTGGACCGCCGATATACTTCGGACGCGAAAATGCCATGACAAGGTTCGCGCTTCCGATCGAACGACGCACGGAATGGACGGGTACAGCGACCGCGCGCAGGTGCATTCCGATCAGCGTGTCGCCGATGTCGATCCCCAGCGTCGCAGATTGTTTGAGATCCTCGACCATCACAGCGTTAGAGATCATCCGTTTCGCCTCGGTAACGCATGCGCCGCCCGCGTGCAGCCATGGCTCTACGGCGACTTCTGTCAGCCCAAGTCGATCTGCTGTTGCTCGGTCGGTGCAGAGCGCGCGGTTGATGTGTTCGCAGCCTTGCACGGCAAGAGCAATTCCATGCGCCCGGCAGAGCGGCAGCAGTGCACCGAGTAAGGCGCGTGCCGCCTCCTCGTTTGAACCTGAGCCGATTCGCATCCCCATGATTTCGCTGGTTGAGCAGCCGAGCACAAGCAGCGCGCCGCTTTGCGGCTTTGCGGCGGCCAGCAGCTCCGCAAAAGCTTCGGTGATTTCCGTTTCGATTCGGTTCTGTTCCATCCGTTCATCCTCCGATTCGTTTGCTTCGGATTATAGCATAGATTTCAACTTCTGTGAAGTCCGGCGGAGCAGATGCGTCTTGCGGGAGAAACAAAAACTTTGGGAAACAGCAGGCGGTTTTCCTTGCGGGAATAGGTACAGCATGGTACAATAAAGAAAAAACAGGAGGATTCCCGATGAGCAGAAAAGATTTCGGAGCCAAGCCGTTGAGCTATCCGCAGCCGGTATGGATTATCGCCACGTACGACGAGAACGGGGTACCGGACGCGATGAATGCCGCATGGGGCGGTATCAGTGAAGAAAATGAGGTATCGATTTGCCTTTCTCCGGGGCACAAGACCTGCAAGAATTTTGCGGCAACCGGTGCGTTTACCGTCAGCATGGCAGACGCTGCGCATGTGGCGGGATGTGATTATGTCGGAATGGCGAGCGGCAATAAAACCGCCGATAAGTTTGCCCGTGCCGGGTTTACTGCGACAAAGAGCGAACGGGTCAATGCGCCGATCATCAATGAGCTCGCCGTATGTATGGAGTGCCGTGTGAAATCGTATGACACAAAAACCTGCATTCTTAAGGGCGAGATCGTCAATGTCAGCGTGGATGAAAGCGCACTCACGGACGGCAAGGTGGACGTGAAGAAGGTTGCGCCGATCAGCTTCGATCCGTTTAACAACACGTATCACGTGCTGGGCGAATGCGTCGGCAAAGCGTGGGGCGCAGGACGTACGCTGCTGTAAGGAGAGAACCCCTATGAAACTTGCAGAAGCATTGCAGGAACGAGCGGACCTGAATCGAAAGATCGAGGAGCTGAGACGGCGCCTTTCAAACAACATTTTGGTACAGGAAGGCGAGGAACCGTCGGAGGACCCGACGCAGTTGCTCGCCGAGCTCAACGAAGCCGTGGCACGGCTCGAAACGCTGATGGCGGCCATCAACCGGACAAATTGCCGGACAAAGGTCAACGGATTGACGCTGACGGAATGGATCGCGAAGAAGGACGCGCTTTTGATACAACGCACCGCGTATCGTGATCTCATCTATGCGGCGGGGCAGAGCACCGACCGCGCGCGCGGCACGGAGATTCGAATTCGCGCGGCGCTGAAAGCGTCCGAACTGCAGAAAACCGCGGATCGGATTGCAAAGGAAGTGCGGGAAGTGGACAATCTGTTGCAGGAGACGAACTGGAAAACGAAACTGATCGAACAGTAAGGAAGCAGTTGGTAGCTTTGCGGGGTGCGTATCGGGCGGCAACGGCCGACGTTGCACTCTTGGATATGGCGCCGCGGGCAGGCGCGGGGTTCGATTGCCCCAAGGATCGTAATGCCCCGATTGTGTATATCCGTATCGTTATGTTGCATTGCGCAGTACCGGGTACGAACCGCAGAGCGAGGGAGGCGTAGGGGAAAAATAATAAATATGAAGAAACCCGGATGGGAACGCCCATCCGGGTTTTTCATCTAAGGAAATCGATGCAGACAGGGAATCATTTGAGCACGATTCCTTCCCGGTACCTTGCGTTGATGAAGTTTTACGTTGTCGCTCGGAAAAAGCATGCCGAATGCCTCAACAAGCAAATGTAAAAATAAGTAAATACGAATGAACAAAAAACGGATCCTATCACTTCTCATGGCGATCTTAATGGTGTTCTCCATGGTCCCGTCGGCCTTTGCCGATGCGGTCTTAGAGGAACTGCCGGAAGAACCCGTGAATGCGGTAGTCGAAACGGAAGATACGAATCCCGTATCGAACGTTGTCGAAGAGAATGAGCCTGCCATAGCGGCAGAGGAGGAGCAGGAAACTCCTGCAACGGCGGATGAGCCGGAAACGGAGCCGACGGTTGATCCGGACGCAGAATTTTCCGAGCAAGTCGAGCTGGATACCGGCGATCACCTGATGGCGAGCCAGGCTTCCGCGAGCATTGACGGCTGGGAGTTCAAGAGCGTTCAGGATGCTCTCGATGCGGTAGGAACGACGGATCATGATGACGACAATGATACGGATTTTACCTATGGCAATGAAGTAACGCTTCTGAGATCCGCTACGGTCAATCCGCTGACGGTTGCAGAGGGTAAAACGGTCGTTTTGAATCTCAACGGCTATACGCTTACGTCGAGCGGAACGGTGCTGACCAACAACGGAACGCTCACGATCCTTGGCGGCGATCGCAACGCACTGAAATCCACCGGCGCGGAAGTGATTGCTGCAAAAGCGGGCTCCGTTACGACGATTGAGGGGAGCATATTCACGGCGGCGACCAACGCAATTACGGCGGAAGCCGGTGCGACGGTGCGGGTTACCGGCGGCACGTTCACAGCGGGTGAAGAGATCTTTGCAGGCGAAGGCGCCTTCACGGTGACGGACGGCCTTTTCAGCAAGAATGAAAACGGAGACGTCGAATACTTCTATTCAGACATTCTTTCGGGTTGCTACAATGAAATGGCTCACTAATCAGAAGGAGAATACGAGTATGAAAGAGTATCAGAAAGCGGAAATTACTGTCATTGAAATCGATCGATTCACCGACATCGTTACAAACTCCGACGGCGAAGGCGGACACGAGGACGACGTCTGATCGACCTAAGAAACAAGACAACTTATCCGGAAGGCAGGCGGAATAGCGCCTGCCTTCCGGAGCATCCCAAAAGCCGGGAAAGGGCGTGGTACTGTACCGGCGGAAAGGAGAACCCATGAAGAGACAGATTGCATGGCTGCTGATTGCTTTGCTGCTGCTTGCGGCACTCCCGATTGGCACAATTGCGGACGAAACCGTCTATAGCCAGGGATATTTGCTGTATCGAATTGAAGACGGGGGAATCACCATCTGCGGCTACGTCGGCGACGACGAGGAAGTTGTCGTGATCCCCAACATGCTTGCCGGATATCCCGTTTCGAAGATCGCTGCAGGGACGTTTATGGACTGCCCGCAGGTGAAGACGATCTATCTGCCGGATACGATCATGGAGATCGAGGATGGCGCGATTCCGACGAGAATTTCTGTCGTTCGGGACTATAATCTTGAGAGAGGCGACAAGGAACTGCCCATCGCGCCGGCACCAACCGGAGAGATCGTTCCGCAGGAGAACCCTGCTCTCACGGTAATTGACCAGACGTTCTTGAATCCGATCAGCTCCGAGGAAGATATCATCATCGATGACGACCTGGTGACTCCGGAGCCGACGGTATTGCCGACAGCAGAGCCAACCGATCAGCCGGCGGATCCGGCCTCGGAGCCGCCGCAGAAGACAGATCCTGAGCAAATTGCCGATCAGCCTACGGCAGCACCGGAACAAAAAACGACCGCTGCTCCGGAGGAGAAGACGGAAGGCAAAGGAATCGGTCCCGGTGGTATCGCAGCGATTGTGATCGGAGCGGTTGTTGCGCTCGGTGTCGTTGCCTTCTTGATCATTCGGAAAAAGAAACAAGCTTAAGGCGAACAGAAAACATCCCGCGTTCCTGAAACGAATGGCGGGATGTTTTGTCGTTTCGTGAATTCTGCCAAGAAAGTGATGAATATCATCGATTTCGGAAGAAAAGTATGGTATACTGGTCAAAAAGAGCTGGATCAGCCATTTTGTTGCGACCATCTTTGGACGGGAACGCGAGAGAGGGGGAGACGATGGAAAAACTCGGAGAATACATTCGCTGGATCGGAGAACTGGATTTTTCGGCATATCCGTTCCGGGAGGCGGATGCACTCGTGCTGTGTTTGCTTTCTTACTTCGACCTCTCGCCCGTGTTTGCGGATGGCGCAGCGTCGCATTCGGTTTCCGATTGCATACCGATGATCGAAGCCGGAGAGGCGAAATTGATGATCACCGGCGGAGATATGGGAAACGGCGAGATCTTCGAAGCGGCGGTGCGTTCGAAGCGATATGGGTCGATGCGCCTGACCGATTACGAAGACCGGATTCGTATGGACCCGCCGCTGCAGTTCTCAGCGGTGACGTTTCGGAGTGACAACTTTTCTTTCATTGCCTATCGCGGAACCGACGCTTCCATCCCGGGGTGGAAAGAGGACTGTATGATTGCGTTTACCAAGACGGAAGCACAGGAACTTGCGCTTGCCTATGCGGAACGCGTCATCGACGAAGGGGAATGGATCATAGGCGGTCACTCCAAAGGGGGAAATCAGGCGCTGTATGCGGCTTGTCTGCTCTCCGATAAAAAGTGGGATCGGGTGAAGCGGGTTTATCTTCTGGACGGTCCCGGCTTTTGTCCGGAAGTGCTGGATGTGGCACTGATCGATCGGATCGAGCCGAAAACAACGAGGATTATTCCGGAATACGATGTCGTAGGAAAACTCTTTGAGCCGAATATCAGCGACACGCGCATTGTCAAATCCTATCGTGACGGCATTTTGCAGCATTCGTTGGCGTCCTGGATGGTTGAATACGGAAACCTTGCGACCGTAGAGAAGAACGACCCGGGCAGTATCTGGCTGAACACGCTGATGAACGATTGGATTGAGAGCATTCCCCAGGAGGATCGGCAGGTTTTTATCAACGAGCTATTCGATGCGATCTCCGCGGAAGGAAGTGAATCGTTGGAAGAATTGGATATGGATAAAATGCAGAGCGTCTTGATCGGATTGACCGGACTCAGCGAAACGACGAAGCATACGATCCAAAAACTCCCGCATAAGCTCTTGTTTGATGAAACGCTTGGTGATGAAAGCGAGCAAAAGCCGGAAAAATGGGCCAAGATCCTGTCCGACCTGCGCGTGCAAAGCGCCGCCATGTTGGTCGCTGCGATCGCTGCCTTCTTCCTTTCGAGTAGCCTGCCGGAGGTCGTTGCAGTCGGAATTGTTGCGGTTTTTGCGGTGCTGCAGGTCGTTTTGACCGTGCGCAGGCTCATTAAGCAGCGCGGCAAGCTCGACGGGATGCGGGAACGTTTTATTATCATGATCGCGATGCTTGCATTGCTTGCCATTTTAATCGTCAAGGAACAAGCAATGTTCTTGTTCGGCAGCATGGTTTTCGGGATTTTATTCCTTGCACTGGCCTACTTTGCGATTGAAAGTGCGACAAAACAAACGGAACAGCCTTTTTTGAAGGTGCTTGGATGGGTGGAAGGCGTTCTTTGCGCTCTGTATGGAGGCGGTTTTTTGCTGATCCCGCAATCCGTTGTCCAACCCGTCGTATGGTCAATCTCCGCCAACCTGCTTGTTGACGCTGCACTGCGTCTCATTTACTGGATCCGAAAGAGACGGAAAAAAGCAATTGGATAAATTGAGACCATAATACAATCGGAGAGAGCTTTTTCACTCTCTCCGTTTTTTGCTTCTTGTATCAGGCCGTGCCACACAAAAGCGCTGTTTTCATTCGCTTTCGGGGAGCAGCGCATCGACTCCGTTTTCGAAGAACCATTCGGAGAGCACATCGAAGAATTCGGTCGTCCATTCTTCAAACGGATTGTTGTTTGTTGTAAAGGTCAATTGCTCGCCGGAATCGTAACAAACGTTGAGATGGCATCTTTGACATTCCGGAGCAAGTCCGGCAGTTACACGATATACGCCGTTCATCTGCGCCAAATCGTATTTTCTGATCACGGACTGCAGTGCCGCAAGCAGAGTGTCGTCGGCCGGCAGAGCAAGCTCACGATAGGACTCGGAAACCGTCAGAACGCCATTTTCATCCGGTGCGATTGTGAAGTCAAAGAATCCGTTGTCCTCCTTCATATACCGTGTGGCAATATAAAATTCCGCCTGAAAAGAGGTGATCGTTTCCGATTGAATGACCTTTGGCGCGTTATAATCCGTTCGATCTGTCGTACCGCCGGAAATCACGTTTTCGCTTCGGCTCTCGCATCCGAATGCACCGAAAAATGCAATGGTGCACAGCAGCATGGCAACAATCCGAATTGCAGCAGAATATCGCATGGAATACCTCCGTCCCGTGCACGTTTTGCACCCGAGGTTTTTCTTATAGTATAGCATGCCAAGCGGTCTTTCACAATCCATTTTTCGTCAAAAGAAGTGTGTGATTTGCTTATTCCGGGTTGCGTTCGTTATAGTCCTGCTCCGCGTCTTCCTTCCAGGCCGCGCTCAGCTTGGAACTTGTCCGAAGCTGAACCGCTGCGGAAGAGAGCGCATCGATCGACTTTCGCATTCCGATGGAATCTGCGTGGAAATTGACGGCGCGATCTTCGGCAATGCCATAGTGCCGCGCGGTTTCGACGGCATCGATGTTTGCGCCGAGGAACAGAAATTCCCATCCATACCGCTCCTGCTGCCGCTTGATCAGCCGGCGCACCTCGTCGGCACTGTAGCGTCGGCTTGCGTTTTCCAGACCGTCGGTCGTGATTACGAACAATGTCTTTTCCGGAACGTCTTCCTCCCGCGCGTATTTATGAACAGTTCCGATGTGACCAATCGCGTCTCCGATCGCATCGATCAATGCGGTGCAGCCGCCGGGAACGTAATCCCGTTCGGTCAAAGGTTCGATCTTCTCAATCGGCACGCGGTCGTGCAGAACCTTGGATGAAGTGCTGAACAGGACGGTTGAAACATAGACCTCTCCGGGAAGCTTGCGCTGCCGTTCGATCATCACGTTGAATCCACCGACCGTATCGCTTTCCAGACCTGCCATGGATCCACTCCGATCCAAAATCCATACCATTTCCAATAAATTGCTTTTCATATCTTTACCCTCCTTGAAAATGCAGTCGGCTTTCACCTTGCATGTTCATTTTAGCAGCGCAAGACAGAAAAAAGGTCGCTTGCAGGGCGACCTTTCAGATGCGGTTGAAGAGCATTATTCTATGACATTGCCGAGACACGGCTGATCGTATTGATACAGGACCTGGTTGATCTCCGAGAGATTGTAATTCTGCGTGGTCAAAAAGAATTCAATGATCACGTCAAACTTGCTGCTTCGCGTCAGCGCAAGCCCCGCTTTTTCAAGCAGCTGATTCGTCTCGGCAAGCGACAGATGCAACGCAACGGCAAAGGCCAGAACGGTCGGTTTGCTCGGCCGATAGTTCGGATTGGAGCGGATTTTCGAGAACAGCCGTTTGTCGATGTTGGCGCGCTTATAGCATTCTGCGTCGGTCAGACCCTTCCTGTCGATCAACTTCAGCAATGCAACGGAGAACCCTTCGTCGAGCGACTGAAGCATGGCATCAAGATTCGGAATGCAAGCAGCTTCTTCCATGCTGTCCGGAGGAGCGCCGTAGATATGGGCGGAAAGCGAAGAAGAGGGCTTCGCGCCTGCGCGACGGGCGGGACGATGGAACGAGGAAACGGAATCAAGCCGGGCAGAATCGAGATGCTCCTGCAAGGCCTCGATATAATGCTCGTCGATAAACGCATCAATCTTGCACTGGAGCCGTTGGCCGATCTCGTACGATGTTTTGTCATAGACCACCAATGAAACGGTAAGCTCGTGCGTAAGCAGGAACGCATGGATCGTATCGAGCGCGATGCGCATCACCTGATCCTTTGGGTAGCCGAATGCGCCGGATGCGATCAGCGGAATTGCGACGGAAGAACAATGCAGCGATTCTGCCGCGCACAGCGCGTTCCGATAGCAAGCCGCCAGCAGATCCGGTTCCCCCTCGCCGCCACCCTGCCAGATCGGACCGGTTGTGTGCAAAATGAATCGACAGGGAAGTCGAAACGCATCGGTCACAGCGATGCTTCCCGGCTCCAAAGGCAACAGCGCATCGCAGGCGGCGCGCAGCTCTGGACCGGCCGCGGCATGAATCCGCGCATCCGTTCCTCCGCTTCCGGAACAGTACGCGTCGGTTGGGTTCACAATGGCGTCCACGTGCATGCGGATGATATCGTTTCGAACAATCTGATAAGGCATTTGCTTTCTCCCGGTTGAAGTTAATTCATTGTATCATTGTGCAGAGGGGAACGCAACCCGATTCTGCAAGCCCCTTCTTCTCAAAAAAGAAAACAAAAAACAGGAAAAACCGGTTGACAAATCGGAAACGCATGGGTATAATTACTGCTATGTTGTTTATATATAATATATTTCCCTGCGAAATCAGGAGAGAAACAGAAGAACGTGTTTGCCTTACAAAACACAGACTCAGATGAACGTCAGGCGTCCATCCGTGGGGACATCTCCCCTCGGGCGGGCGCCTCTCCATTTGGAAAAAAGAAGGGGAAGCCGGATGAAGAAGTACATTTTTGTAACAGGCGGCGTCGTATCGGGGCTCGGAAAGGGAATTACGGCCGCGAGCCTCGGCAGGCTATTAAAGGCACGAGGGCTGGTCGTTGCGGCACAGAAGCTTGATCCGTATATCAACGTTGATCCGGGCACAATGAGCCCGTACCAGCATGGCGAGGTATACGTTACGGAAGATGGCGCGGAAACCGATCTCGATCTCGGGCATTACGAACGGTTCATTGACGAGGATTTGAACCGTTGGTCAAACCTGACAACCGGGAAGGTATATGCGAACGTGCTTGCGCGCGAGCGACAGGGAGGCTATCTCGGCAAGACCGTACAGACGATTCCGCATATCACCGATGAGATCAAGCGATTCATCTATCGCGTCGGAGAGAACACGAACGCAGATGTGGTCATCACGGAGATCGGTGGGACGATCGGCGATATCGAGAGTCAACCGTTTTTGGAAGCAATCCGGCAGGTGGGACGGGAGGTCGGGCGTGACAATGCGCTCTACATCCACGTGACGCTCGTTCCGTACCTGAAAGCAAGCGGCGAACACAAATCCAAGCCGACGCAGCATTCGGTCAAGGAACTGCAGGGAATCGGAATCGCGCCCGACATCATCGTTCTTCGCTGCGATGAACCGATTACGGACGAATCGATTTTCGACAAGATCGCGCATTTTTGCAACGTGGATCGCGATTGCGTAATCGAGAACCTGACGCTGCCGACGCTGTACGAAGCGCCGCTGTATCTCGAACGGGCTCATTTTTCCGGGATCGTCTGCAGGAAGCTGCATCTTGAAACTCCGGAGCCGGATTTAAAGGAATGGCAGCAGATGGTGGATCGCGTGAAGCATCCGACCGGTACGGTCACGATCGCGCTGGTCGGCAAGTATACGCAGCTGCACGATGCGTACCTTTCCGTGGTGGAGGCGCTGCGGCATGCGGGATATCGACAGGGCGTTTCGGTGCAGATCCGTTGGATCGATTCGGAATTCTTCACTCCGTCGCAGTTCGACGGAGTGGATGGGGTTCTCATGCCGGGCGGCTTTGGCAATCGCGGCATTGAGGGCATGATTGAAGCGGCTGCGTATGCGCGAACGTACCGGATGCCGTTTTTGGGGATATGCCTCGGGATGCAGATTCTTTGCATCGAATATGCGCGGAATGTTCTCGGCTGGGCAGACGCGAATTCGGGTGAATTCGATCCCGACAGCGCCCATAAGGTCATCGACTTTATGCCGGGTCAAAACGATTCGGTGGATAAGGGCGGTACGCTTCGGCTCGGCAGCTATCCGTGCGTGGTACAACAGAACACGACGCTGCATCGCTGCTACGGAAGCGATACCATCCGGGAGCGGCATCGTCACCGCTATGAAGTCAACAATGTGTTCCGACAGCAACTGTCCGAAGCGGGACTCACGTTCTCAGGCATCTCGCCGGACGGGATGTTGATGGAAGCTGCCGAGAAGAAGGACCTTCCGTTCTACGTCGGCGTACAGTATCATCCGGAATTCAAGAGCAGGCCAAACCGACCGCATCCGCTGTTCCTCGGGCTGATCGAGGCAGCACAATCTTATCAAAATGAAAAGGAGAAAGAATTATGAAAACATATACAAAAGAAGACATCATTCGCATCGTATCCGAAGAGGATGTTGAGTTTATCCGACTGCAGTTTACGGATATTTTCGGACAATTGAAGAACGTCGCTGTGACCCGGTCGCAAATGGAAAAAGTGCTGAACAATGAGATCATGATCGACGGAAGCTCCATCGAGGGATTCACGCGTATCCACGAATCAGACCAGTACCTACGGCCCGATCTCAACACATTCGCAATTTTGCCGTGGCAGCCGTCCACACGCAAAACCGCTCGCCTGATCTGCGACGTTTATAATCCGGATGGAACGCCGTTTGTCGGCGACCCGAGATATGTACTCAAAAAAGCGCTTGCTCGTGCGGAAGCGATGGGGTATGCGTTCAATGTCGGTCCCGAGATGGAGTTTTTCCTGTTTGAAACGGATGAGAAGGGGCTGCCGACGTCGCGCACCACGGACGCAGCCGGCTATTTCGACATGGCGCCGATCGATCACGGCGGACATGTGCGCCGTGAGATCTGCCTGATGCTCGAAGAGATGGGTTTCGAAATTGAAGCGAGTCATCACGAGGTCGCCGAGGGTCAGCATGAAATCGATTTCCGGTATGCGGACGCATTAAAAGCAGCGGATAACATTGTCACGTTCCGAATGGCGGTAAAAACGATTGCGCAGATGCGCGGCCTGCATGCCACCTTCATGCCGAAACCGGTATTTGGCATCAACGGAAGCGGCATGCATACGAATATGTCACTGTTCAAGGATGGAAAGAACATCTTCTTCGATCCGAACGGCGAAAAACAGCTCTCCAAGGAAGCATACAGCTTTATCGCGGGCGTACTTGCTCATGTGCGCGGGATGGCGGCAATCACAAATCCGCTTGTCAACTCCTATAAGCGGCTGGTTCCCGGCTATGAAGCGCCGTGCTATCTTGCATGGAGCGCATCGAACCGCTCGGCTTTGATCCGGATTCCTGCAGCGCGCGGTCAATCGACGCGAGTAGAGCTCAGATGCCCCGATCCGGCCTGCAATCCGTATCTCGCGATAGCGGCATGTCTCACGGCGGGATTGGATGGAATTGAAAAGGGCATGACGCCGCCGATGGAAATCACGGAGAATATCTTTGCGATGAGCGAGGATGAACGCAAGAGGCACGGGATCGACAGCTTGCCCGGAAACCTGAAAGAAGCGATCGAGTGCCTTGAAAACGATCCGATCATCGTCGATACGCTCGGAGCGCATATTTATCAAAGCTATGTCTCCGGCAAGAAGCGCGAGTGGGATGAGTATCGGACGCGCGTAACGGATTGGGAACTCAAGAAATACATGGTGGTCTATTGAGGAGCAGAGCATGTGCGGGATCGTCGGATATACAGGCAACCAACCGGCTGCGCCGATTTTGCTAGAGGGTCTTTCCAAACTCGAATACCGCGGGTATGATTCCGCGGGGCTTGCGGTGCGAAGCGGGGATTCGCTTGCAGAGGTTGTTAAGACGACCGGAAAACTCAAGAACCTTGTGGAAATGACCGACGAAGGGCGGACACTTCCGGGCCTGTGCGGGATCGGTCATACGCGTTGGGCAACGCACGGTGAACCGAGTCGTGCCAACGCGCATCCGCATGTCAGCGGCAACGCGACGGGGTCCGGTTCCGGCCCTGTGGAATCGGATGTGGTCGGCGTTCATAACGGCATAATCGAAAATTACGAGGAGCTGCGGCAGAAACTGCTTCGCAGCGGGTACCGGTTCTACAGCGGAACAGATACCGAAGTCGTCATCAAATTGGTTGATTACTACTATAAAAAATATCAGATCGGCCCGATCGACGCAATCAACCGTATGATGGTTCGCGTACGAGGAAGCTATGCGCTTGCGCTGATGTTTAAGGATTACCCCGGTGAATTGTACTGCGCGCGAAAGGACAGCCCGCTGATCATCGGCGTTTCGGAAGGAGAAACATTTCTGGCGTCCGATGTTCCGGCGATTTTAAAGCACACGCGCGATGTCTATTATATTGAGAATCTGCAATCGGCGCGGCTTCTGCCCGGGGAAGCACACTTCTTTGACCTGAACGGGGATGAGGTTTCGCTCCCGTTGACAAAGATTACCTGGAACGCCGAAGCGGCGGAAAAGGGCGGTTATGAGCATTTCATGATTAAGGAGATCCATGAACAGCCGCGCGCCGTGCGCGATACGCTTGCTTCTCTGCTGCGTGACGGCGCGGTAGACCTTTCGGCAACCGGAATGGAGGAATCTCTGCTTCGCAGCATTCAAAGCATTCATATCGTTGCATGCGGATCGGCCTGGCACGTCGGGATGCTGTCGCAGTATGTAATCGAGGATCTGTGCCGGATTCCGGTTCGCGTGGAGCTTGCTTCGGAATTTCGATACCGCAGGACACTGCTTCCGGAGGGGGCGCTTGTAATCGTAATTTCGCAGTCCGGTGAGACGGCAGACAGCTTGGCTGCATTGCGTGCGGCAAAGGCGAAGGGTGTTCCGGTTCTTGCGATCGTCAATGTGGTCGGATCAACGATTGCGCGCGAGGCGGACTATGTCTTGTATACGCTTGCCGGCCCGGAGATTGCCGTTGCGACGACCAAGGCATACAGTGCGCAGCTTGTAGCCATGTATGCCCTTGCGGTAGCGCTTGGCCGCATTCACGGAACCATCGACGAGCTGCAATTTGAAGCGTATCGGAAGGAGCTTCTGGCACTGCCGGACAAAATGGAACGCACGTTTGAAAATAAGGAGCGTATCCAATGGTTTGCCTCAAAACATGCGAACGCGCGCGATGTATTCTTTATCGGACGCGGTTTGGATTATGCAATTTGTCTTGAAGGTAGCCTGAAGATGAAGGAAATCTCGTATATCCACAGCGAAGCGTATGCGGCAGGGGAACTGAAACACGGCACGATCAGTCTCGTTGAGAACGGTACGTTGGTAATCGGCGTACTGACCCAAAATGCGTTGGTGGAAAAGACGGTCAGCAACATGGCGGAATGCAAGGCGCGCGGCGCGTATCTGATGGGATTGACCGGATACGGCAATTATAACGTGGAAGAATCAGCCGATTTTACGGTTTATGTTCCGAAAACCGATCCGCACTTTTTCGGCAGCATTGCGATCATTCCGCTGCAGCTGTTGGCGTATTATACCAGCGTAGCGAAGGGGCTGGATGTAGATAAGCCGCGAAACCTTGCCAAAAGCGTAACGGTGGAATGACGGAGGAGCAGGATGCAGGAAACGGTTGTGATTCTGGATTTCGGAGGACAGTATAAGCAGCTGATCGCCCGCAGGGTGCGCGAGTGCAATGTCTATTGCGAAATTCTTCCTCATACCACATCGATTGAAGCAATCCGAGCGATGCAGCCGAAGGGCGTGATCTTAACGGGAGGACCGAATAGCGTATATGCCGCGGATGCACCGTCTTGCGATCCGGAACTGTTTGCCCTCGGCGTGCCGGTGCTCGGCATCTGTTACGGGGCACAGCTGATGGCATATCTGCTCGGCGGAAGCGTGCGGACGGCCCGCGTTTCGGAATACGGAAAGGCGGACCTGATGATCGATCTGTCCTCCTCGGAGCTATTTTGGAACGTTCCGCGGGAAACGAGCTGCTGGATGAGCCATACGGACTGGATTGAGCGCGTCCCGGAGGGGTTCACGGTGACCGCGCATACGGCAAGCTGTCCGATCGCAGCGATGGAACATGCAGAACGCGGCCTTTATGCGGTTCAGTTCCATCCGGAAGTCGTGCATACGCCGGAGGGCGCGCAGATGCTGCGCGCGTTTGTTCGCGATATCTGCCAGACTTCAGGCTGTTGGCAAATGCCATCCTTTGTAAAAACACAAGTCGATTCGCTTCGCCGAAAAATCGGTACAGGACGGGTGCTGCTCGGCCTTTCAGGCGGCGTGGATTCATCCGTTACGGCGGCATTGCTTTCCCGCGCAATCGGAAAACAACTGACCTGCGTGTTCGTCGATCACGGTTTGATGCGAAAGGATGAAGCGGCCGAAATCGAACGCGTGTTCGGAGAAGGAGGACGCTTTGACCTGCAATTTGTAAAGGTTGACGCCAAGGAGCGGTTTTACAGCGCGCTCGAGGGCGTAACCGATCCCGAACGCAAGCGCAAGATCATCGGAGAGCAATTTATCCGCGTCTTTGAAACCGAAGCAAAGAAGATCGGGACGGTTGATTTTT
Organism: uncultured Eubacteriales bacterium; assembly: GCA_900318765.1. Lineage (GTDB taxonomy): Bacteria > Bacillota > Clostridia > Christensenellales > CAG-138 > UBA3792. The sequence continues at coordinate 6,930 of ONLX01000040.1, read as the reverse complement.
TGGCACAGGGAACGATTTATCCGGACGTTGTAGAGAGCGGAACGGGCGGCGACGTGATCAAATCCCACCACAACGTCGGGGGACTGCCCGAGACGGTTTCCTTCCGGGAGATCGTTGAACCGCTCCGATTGTTGTTCAAGGACGAGGTGCGGAAGGCAGGATTGGAGCTTGGATTGCCGGCTGCGTTGGTGAATCGGCAACCGTTCCCCGGGCCCGGGCTTGCGGTGCGCATTGTGGGCGAAGTGACGCGGGACAAGGTTCGGATCGTTCAGGAGGCGGACGCAATTTTCCGTGAGGAACTGGAACGAGCCGGCGTTGACATGGGCAGCGGACAGTTCTTTGCCGCGTTGACGAATATGCAATCGGTCGGCGTGATGGGCGACGCGCGAACCTATGCGTACGCTGTTGTTTTGCGCGCAGTTCTTACTTCGGATTATATGACGGCGCGTGCGGCGCGGCTGAGTTATGATGTGCTCGACCTTTGTATGAGCCGGATCATCAACGAAGTGCGCGGCGTCAATCGGGTATTGTACGATCTGACGAGCAAACCCCCTTCGACAATTGAACTGGAATAAGCGCGTTGTTATTTTACAAAAACACGATAGTAAAACAGATTCTCTGCAATTATTATATATCATATACGATCAACGGGATCGTATCGTATGGGAAACAGGAGGATGAAACGAATGTCTTACATTGATGAAGTCAAAGCGCGGTTGGAGCAAAAAAATCCCAATGAACCGCTGTACCATCAGGCGATGGGCGAAATATTGAATTCGCTGCGGCTTGCAATCGATAAGCATGAGGACGAATACCGGAAAACAAAGCTGTTGGAACGGCTGCTGGAGCCCGAACGCAGCATTTCATTCCGGGTGACCTGGGTGGATGACAACGGAGAAGTGCAGGTCAACCGCGGATATCGGATTCAATTCAACAGCGCGCTCGGTCCCTATAAGGGCGGATTGCGCTTTCATCCGAGCGTGAATCGCTCGATGCTGAACTTCCTTGCGCTGGAGCAAACGTTCAAGAACGCGCTGACCGGACAGGCGATCGGCGGTGCCAAGGGCGGCTCGGATTTCGATCCGAAAGGCAAGTCGGATGGGGAAATCATGCGGTTCTGCCAATCGTTTATGACGGAACTGTATCGGCATATCGGCCCGAATACCGATGTACCCGCAGGCGACATCGGGGTCGGCGGCCGGGAAATCGGTTTTCTGTACGGACAGTATAAGCGGCTGACCAATACGGTCGACGGAACGCTTTCCGGCAAGGGCCTTGCATACGGCGGCTCTGAAGTGCGGACCGAGGCGACCGGGTATGGACTCGTCTATATTGCGCAGGAAGCGTTGGAGAAGATCGGAAAAACCTTCCGGGGAGCGACGGTTGTTGTGTCCGGCTCCGGCAATGTTGCGACCTATGCGGTTGAGAAGGCACAGCATCTCGGGGCAAATGTTGTAACGGTGTCCGACTCGTCCGGTTATGTCTATGATCCGAACGGCATCGATGTTGCGGTGCTCAAGCAGGTCAAAGAAGTGGAGCGCGCGCGTATCTCGGTTTATGCGGAGCGTGTTCCGACCGCGGTCTATTATCCGGGTGAAAAAGTCTGGGGCGTCCAATGCGACATTGCGCTGCCGTGTGCAATTCAGAATGAGCTTGAGCTCGACGATGCAAAGAAGCTTGTGCAAAACGGGGTGATCGGCGTCTTCGAAGGGGCGAACATGCCCACAACCCGCGAAGCCACGGCCTATTTGCAGAAAAACGGTGTTGTATTCATTCCGGGCAAAGCGTCGAACGCAGGGGGCGTCGCAGTCTCCGCGTTGGAGATGGGGCAGAACGCGTCCAGAAAGCATCGCTCGTTTGAGGACGTCGATGCAGAGCTGAAGGAGATCATGCATACCATTTATACCGAGATTTCGCAGGCGGCGATGGATTACAATGTGCCGGGCAACTTCGTGGTCGGCGCGAACATCGCGGGCTTCCGTAAGGTCATCAAAGCTATGCGCGAGGAAGGATACGTTTAAGGCGAATCGCAAAAAAACAGCTTGTTTCCTGCTTTTTACGGGAAACAAGCTGTTTTGCTGTTCATGCCGCGGTGTTTCGTTCGTTTAACGCAAGTTCAATTCGATTGAGCGTATCAAAGAACCGCTTTGTGGCGATCATCGGGCCGAAACACAGGCAGCCGAACAGGTTCCAACCGAACATGTGCCACCACGATGTGTACGGCGCTTCCAGACCGAGGTCGATGGCGATCGCTTTCAGCTCTTCGGAGATCTGCGCCATCCAAACCAACGTGTACACAAACAGCGTCGGAATACCGAGCAGATAGGCGATCCAGTAGCGCTGCGTTTTTCGTCCGAGAATGTGATCCAGCTCCTCCTGCAAGCCGCCGAGCGGCATGTACAGCAGAAAGAACAGGCCTGCCGTAAAGAAATCAATGAAGCCCAGCCAGAATCCGGGGCGGTTGGTGTGCCGAAATGTCATAGCAGTTCTCCGTTTCCGATCCGTTATTGATCACGAGAGCCCACCGAATCAATCAGTGGGCTCAAAGTTGCAAAGGGGGGTTAATACAGTTTTGCGCCGGCGGGGATATGCGGATCAAGCATCAGCAGGTGCAGGCGCTCTTCGCCGCCTTCTTTATGAACGGCACTCAACAGCATGCCGCAGGATTCAATCCCCATCATCGCTCTCGGCGGAAGGTTCGTAATGGCGACACAGGTCTTCCCGATGAGCTGTTCCGGCTCATAGTAGGCATGGATGCCGGAAAGGATCGTGCGCTCCGTGCCGGAGCCGTCGTCCAGCGTGAACCGAAGCAGCTTTTTGGACTTCGGCACCGCTTCGCAATTGAGCACCCTGACCGCGCGAAAATCGCTCTTTGAGAACGTTTCAAAGTCCACAAAGTCCGCAAACAGCGGTTCGATTTCGACGTTCGAAAAATCGATCTGCTCGGTCACAACAGGCGCTTCCGCAGGAGCCTGTGCTGGCGCATCTTCGGACACTTCGGCCTCGGGTGCCTGCCCTTCCGGCTTCATTGTCGGGAACAAGATGATATCGCGGATGGTCGGCGCGTCGGTCAGCAGCATGCAGAGGCGATCGATTCCGATTCCGATGCCGCCCGTCGGAGGCATACCGTATTCCATCGCGAGCATGAAATCTTCGTCGATGGCCATTGCCTCATCATCGCCTTTGGCGCGTTCACGCGCCTGCTGCAGGAAGCGGTTGCGCTGATCGATCGGATCGTTCAGCTCGGTATACGCATTGCCGTATTCGTGACCGCAGATGAAAACCTCAAACCGGTCCACGATGTCTTTGCTGCCCTGTTTCAGCTTGGTCAGGGGCGAATTCTCGATCGGATAGTCCGTAATGAACGTCGGCTGAATCAGCTTGTCCTCAACAAACGCGTCAAACAGTTCCGCAAGCACCTTGCCCTTGGTCGCCGTCTTGTCCTTCAATGCAACGCCGAGCTCTTCGGCAATCGCACGCGCTTCCGCATCGGACGCGCATCCGTAAATATCCTTGCCGGTGTATTTTTGAACGGCGTCATTCATCGTAAGGCGGGCAAAAGGCGGTGTCAGATCGACCTCCATGCCTTGATAGGTGATCTTCGTCGTCCCGTTGACAAGCTGGGAACACCGTGAAACAATCTGTTCGCACAGTTCCATCATGCCGCGCAGGTCGGTATATGCCTGATAGATTTCGATCGTCGTGAATTCGGGATTGTGGGTCGCGTCCATACCCTCGTTGCGGAAGAGACGACCGATCTCGTATACGCGCTCAAGTCCGCCGACGATGCACATCTTCAGATGCAGTTCGGTCGCGATTCGCATATACATATCGATGTTGAGCGTGTTGTGATGTGTAATGAACGGGCGGGCGGATGCGCCGGACGCAACGGTGTTCAGCACCGGCGTTTCGACCTCCATAAAGCCTTCCCCGTCAAGATAGCGACGAATCTCGGCAATAATCGCGCTGCGTTTGCGGAAGGTCGAACGAACGTTTGCGTTCATGAACAGGTCCACAAAGCGCTGACGATAGCGAAGATCCGGGTCCTTCAGCCCGTGGAATTTCTCGGGCAGCGGACGAAGCGACTTCGAAAGAAGCGTGAGCTGTGTCGCGTGGACGGAGATTTCGCCGGTTCTCGTTTTGAAAACGAACCCCTTTACACCGAGAATGTCTCCGATGTCATAGGTTTTGAAGGTGGCGTATGCTTCTTCGCCGACGTCTTCGCGCCGCACGTAGAATTGAATATCACCCTGCCCGTCGAGCAGATGCGCAAAGCTTGCCTTGCCCATGATGCGCTTGGACATCATGCGCCCGGCAATGGAAACTTCCTTTCCTTCCAATACATCGAAATCGCGAACGATATCGGTGCTGTGGTGGGTCTGCTGATAGGTGATTTCGGCAAACGGATCGTGACCGGCATTCTGAAGCGCGGTGAGTTTATCGCGCCGGATCTGCAACAGCTCCGAGAGCTGTTCCGCAGTCTGTTCCGGCTCCAACGGAGTGCGATTTTCTTCCATGGGAGATACCGTTACTTGCCGATGGAGAGAATCTCGAGATGCAGCTGACCGCCCGGCGTCGTCACGGGAACAACGTCGCCGACTTCCTTGCCGAGAAGCGCGCCGCCGATCGGCGACTCATTGGAGATCTTGCCGTGCATCGGATCTGCGGCAGCGGTGCCGACGATTTCAAACGCGGCTTCCGCACCGGTTTCGCAGTACCGGACAACGACGCGTGAACCGACATTGACGATATCGCTGTTCAGATGCGAATGATCGATGATCTTCGCCTGACGAAGCTCATCTTCGAGTGTAGCGATATCGATCTCGTTCTTTTGCTGCTCCGCTTTTGCGGCATCATATTCCGCGTTTTCGGAAAGATCGCCGAAGCCGCGGGCGATTTTCAGCATCTCCGCGATCTCGAGTGTACGGGTGCTTTTCAGATATTCCAGATGTTCTTTGCGCTTATCAAACTCTTCCTGCGTCAACCAAATTTCAGCCATTTTTGTTCTCCTTATTGTTTTCCGTTCGGAATCAATTCATTATAAAAGTTTGCAGAATCGCTGTCAAGAGAAAATCTCGACGCGAAGGGCATTTCGGGCCGGTTATTGCCCAAGCAGCAGCGCTTTCAGCTCGGAGACGGTCTGAACACCGCTCAACTGCTGTCGAAGCTCTTTCGCGTTGCGAATGCCTCTTAAGTAAAACGGGATGTGCTTTCTCAATTCCACGAGCCCGTGATCGCCTTTTTCGGCGACAATCCGTTCGGCATGGAGAACAGCAAGCTCCATTCGCTCCCGGTTGCTCGGGGCGACATAGGGCGTTCCCGCAAAAGCAGCTTTGATCTCGGCAAACAGCCATGGATTCCCGAGCGCGCCCCGAGCGACCATTACGCCGTCGCATCCGGTCTCTTCCCGCATCCGAAGCGCGTCCAAACCGTTCATAACGTCTCCGTTTCCGATTACCGGGATCGAAACAGCTTTCTTGACGGAACGGATCACCGACCAATCGGCCTTTCCGCCGTATTGCTGCGCGCGGGTGCGCGGATGAATCGTCAGCGCAGATGCCCCGCTTTCTTCCAATATAAGAGCGAAGGGAACGGCAACGTTCTCACCCGCGTCAAACCCCTTGCGAAACTTTACAGTTACCGGAACCGAACTTGCGGCGCAAACGGCGGAAACGATCCTTCCCGCAAGCGAAGGGTTTTTCAAAAGTGCGCTCCCGTCTCCGTTGGAAACGATCTTCGGCGCAGGGCAACCCATGTTCAGATCGATGCAGGCAAGTCGGTCCCGAAGAACCGAATGCACCCGCTGCGCCGCTGCGGCAAGCACGTCCGGTTCATGACCGAACAACTGGACAGCGATGTGCGGCTCTTCCTTGCCGAGACGCAAATAATCCGCTGTGCGAACGCTTCCGTAAAGCAACCCCTTTGCGCTGACCATTTCGGTGCAGGCGAGGTCGCAGCCGAACTGCGTGCACAGCGTGCGAAAAGCAATATCCGTATATCCTGCCATCGGAGCGAGGAGGACGGGATGTGTTGCGGAATAGGGATTCATGGCACAAAGTCGATCAAAACAGGCGTCGGCTCCGGGGTCGGAGTCACCATCGGAAGCGGAGAGCGATTCGGATCCGGCGTGTTGGGTGCGGGAAGAATCGGGTTCAGCTCGACTAGTTCGATGGCCGAAATGTACCAGCGTCCATTGACCTGCTCAAAACGCAGCCGATAGCGGATCGGCGTCCAAGCGGGAACACCGGCGGAACCGTCTAGGGAGGATGAGCCTTTCATCGAAGTGATTTGTTCGGTAACTTCGGCATAGAGGCTGCTCTGCCACGGGAATACGTGCATCTTTTCAACGTTCAGATCGTATTCGTAATCGCTGATCGTATAGTCCGCATAGGGCGCGATACTCTTGGAGCGCAGCGCAAGATCGGAGCGGATACAATCCACCGTAAAGTACATGACAAGGTCCGGATCATCACCGCCGCGCAGCATCGAGGCAGCCCGCAAATTCATTCCTTCATTAATAATAATATAAAGATTGCTGAGTCGAGCGGCAGTTGAGAAGGCAGCCGCGCACAACAGAACAACGAGTAAAATCAGAAGAATGGTTCGAATAAAGAATTGCAGGGAACGCCGGGAAACCCGAAGCGTCTTTGCGACGGAACGGGCAGCGGCGATCTGTGCTCTTGACATCTGTTTGCTCATAATGGATTCCTCATTCGCAATTATAGCAAATGAATGAACCAAATGCAATGAGGGGAAGGAAAACAAGTTGTGAAGGAAATCGAATCCGGTCGGATCAAATCGGCGACATACAAAATAATATACAAAAACACTTCCAAAAATCGAAAAAAAGGGTATTGACAAGAGGGAAAGAGTGAGGTATACTAACGGAGCTGTCGCAAGACAGGGGTTGAAAAAAACCGAAGCACCTTG
>ONLX01000055.1 GCA_900318765.1 uncultured Eubacteriales bacterium | reverse complement strand
TACACGCAGTACGTAACGATGATGGTGCTCTGGACCGATGAACGGATCAGCGCGCATGATCTCGGGAAGAAGCTGTACCTGGATTCCGGTACGCTGACGCCGCTCTTAAAAGCGCTCGAGCAGAAAGGTTATGTTGTTCGAACGCGGTCGAAAGAGGATGAACGGGTTCTGATGATCGAGCTGACCGAATCGGGCAGGGCGCTGAAAGCGCAAGCCGGTTCTGTGCCGGAGCACGTCGGTGCATGCATTCCGCTTGGTGCGCAGGACGCGGCAGATCTGTACCGTATTCTATACACATTGCTGAAAGCAATGGAGTCTTAAAAGCGTCTGCGGACGCTTTTTTCTTTTTTTGCGTGAACCTTTTGGGCGAAAATTGCGTCTTTTTTCAATGAAACCGGTTTCAAGTAGTTGGAGAAAGGAGGGAGTCAATTGGAGTTTTTTGAAGAAGCGTTGCGCAGCGCCATGCCTGCTTTGGAACGATACCTGAAGTTTCATATTGCCTCGCGCGACGACGCAGAAGATCTTCTGCAGGAATGCTGTATTACGGCATTTGAACGGCAAAAGAGCCTTCAGAGCCCCGATGCATTTCGAGGTTGGCTGTTCGCGATTGCGCGGAACAAATGCGTCGACTACTATCGGGCGCGCGCGAAGCGACTGGAGCTTCCGATGGAAACGCTCCGGGAATCTACGCTTTCCGTCGGCTTATACGGTCAGCGCATCAGCATCGCCGTAACCGACGTGCTCGAACGGCTCAATGACCGTGACCGGCAGATCCTTTCCTACATGTACATTCGAAACTACCGGCAGGATCAGATCGCGTCGATGCTGAACATTCCGCTCGGCACGGTCAAAAGCCGGCTTCATGCCGCAAAACAGCGTTTTCGCATGCTCTACGACGACCCACCCGCCTTGAAAGGAGAGATGATTTCTATGAAAAAAACGTTCCCGAACACCATGCCGACGTACACGATCGCGGCAACCGACCTTGCGCCGTTCCCGGTACGTTGGGAGGAATTGATGGGTTGGTTTCTTGTGCCAAAGCTTGGGGAATCCTGTTCCTGGGCGATATATGACTGGCCCGAGCGCAAGCGTGCGGAAGTCTGCACGATGCGCGTGACCGGGCGCGCGTCGATCCACGGGATTGAAGGGGTGGAGATCGACATTGTTGAAACCGATCCGACCGATGAAAACCGCACCGACGGCAAGAACGCCGTGCATCGAACGATGATTGCGCAACTGACCGAAACGCACTGTCGCCTCCTCGCCGAGAGCCATATGGAAGACGGAGTCCGGCGAAGCTACACGTTCCTCGACGGGGACGCGTTCTTAGACAACTGGGGATTCGGCCCTGACAACTGCGGTAATGAGATTTCCCTCGTTCCAAAGGACTTGATTCGGCGCGAAGGGAGCATCATCACAACCGAGCAGCTTCCGTTTTTGCTGGATGTTACCGACCGCTGCACCGTTGCGATCAACGGGAGAACCTATGATACCGTACGCGTCATCGATTGCTATGCCTACAACGACGGCGTTGTTTCGGAACAGTTTCTCGATCATAACGGGCGCACAATTCTTTGGCGCAGATTTAACCGGGACGATTGGGCGATGGAGTATTATCACACGCCGTGGAGCGAGCGATTGCCCGACAACGAGCGCATTACCGTAAACGGCACCGTCTATGTGCATTGGTACGACTGTATCACAGACTATATTCTCTAACAGCAAAAGGATCTTTGCCGAATTCCGGCAAAGATCCTTTTTCGTTCCGATTCGGATGCTCAATATTTTCTTGCATCCTTTACATGGAGGAGATGATCCTCGTATGCTTTGCGATTCTTAGGATTCTCGGAAACCTCCGTATCGCCGACGCGCCACCAGGAGCCATAGCCCTCGGTCATCGACTTCGGGAGTACCCGGATATCGAACAAGACCGGACGATCGGTGATCTTCTTCGCATCGGCAATCGCTGCCTCCAGTTCTTTCAGAGAACGGATCGTGTATCCCTTTGCTCCGTAGCCCTCGGCAATCATCGCAAAATCCACCGGCATGAAGTTTCCGGAATGCTCACCGTCCTCGCCGCGGAACCGCAGCTCGGTGCAAAGGGTATCGTTGCCATGTCCGACCTGCAGGTTGTTGATGCATCCGAACGAAGCATTGTTGAACAGACATACGTTGATCTTCGTATGCTCCTGCACGGCGGTCAGCAGTTCAGAGTGCAGCATGATAAAGCTGCCATCGCCGCACATTGC
>ONLX01000011.1 GCA_900318765.1 uncultured Eubacteriales bacterium | reverse complement strand
TTTCTCCGCAACAACGGGTTTTATCTGGCATTGGTGCTGTGCCTGATGGCAGTCGGAACGGGGATCGTGCTGCTCACCGTTCCGCATTCCGAGCAGGAGGCCGAGGTCACGCCGACGACTGCGCCCGTCTCGCAGTCACTGGATCAGAGACTGGATGAGGTTCGCGTAATTCCGGAGCGGCAAAAGCCGACCGCAACCCCCTATTACGCACCGTTAAACACGGCGGTTCCGACCGCCGTTCCGACCGAAGCGCCGACCCCGACGCCGGTCGCCAAGACGACGTCCGCAACGCAGAAAGCCCCTGCTCCGGTTTCGGGAGAGATCATTTTCGGCTATGCGACGGATAAGCTGATCTACTCGGTCACGCTGGACCAATGGACGACGCATCCCGCCGTCGATATTGCTGCCAAGGAAGGCACAGAGGTGAAAGCCGTCCTTTCCGGCACCGTCTCCTCGGTTCGCGAGGACGACGTACTCGGCTATACGGTCGAGATCAAACACAGCAACGGCCGTGAAACGGTTTACGCCAATCTCGGCTCGGACGTTCGCGTCAAAGCCGGGGATAAGGTCAACGCCGGTACGGTGCTCGGCACCGTCGGCACGTCCGCGATTTCGGAATGCGCTCTGGAGCCCCATTTGCACTTTGCGTTCCGCATCGACGGGAAACCGGTCGATCCGAAAAAATACGTACGACTCGGCTGATCCAAAGCAGAGAATCGGGGGAGACAAATGTCTCCCCCGATCCATTCATTCAATTTTCTTTTTTCCATGGCCGGATGGCAAGCAAAAGCAGCACAACCGCGCTGAGCCCGCCGCAGGCCTTCCAGATCCATGCGCCCGCTCCGCTGCTTTGGGACTCTTCCGGTTCCGCATCCGGCTCCGCAGCCGCGTCCTCAAAATCGGGCTTTGGCGTTCCGATCGATTCCGGCGCTGTCGTTGGCGCTTCGGTCGGCGTCGGCGCAGGCGTTGCGGTCGGTATCGGCGTCGGCGTTGCATAGGTCAGAAACGATTCGGGCAAATACCCGTCCAAAACCTGCTCCGGCGCGCCTTCGCTGAGAAGCGTCAGCCGACACGTTTCAGCTGCCCGGAACCGGAACAAACGCTGCGAAGCTTGCAGTTCATAAGCGGATTGACAAATTGCAGCCTCCTCGGCGGAAAGCGCATACTCGATTGAACCGGATTCGGAAAGCAGATAATGCTTTTCCACCTGCTCCGTGATCTCCGGCAAGCGGCCCGAAAGCACGCCGCCCGCCCCGATTCCGTCGGTGATCCAGATGCGCGGACGGTAGGTTTGCCAAAGCGCTTGGATTTCGGCTTTGGCTTCCTTCGGTTGATATACGCGCATGGCGGATTCTTTCGTATCCTCTGCGGGCGCCGTCCAATTGAAAAACAGCGGATCGCGCAAAATCCCATACGCATGCAGCGTTTCGATTGCCTCCCCCATGCGATCGCGCGCGTCCTCATAGAGATACACGATCTGAATCGTCAGCCCATGATCGCTGAGCAGCTTCAATACCGGCGCAGCGACAAGCGACTCGTCCCCGATATGCGAAAGCAGCAAAAGCGCGTCACACGGCGTATCGTTCGGCACGAACGAAAGCGAAGCCGGGTCGGTGACGGGAACGAATTCCGCAAGCTCAAGTCTGGAGCCCGACACGCGCACCGCAGCGGCGCCGTTGGTCGGCAGATACTGATGCAGCGCGTTGCTGAGCATCCACTCGGTCCGAACGACCTTCCCGCTCTCGTTCAAAAATTGAACTTCATAGCGTTCGGGAACGTTGTACCAGGCAAGAAGCACGCCCTGCACATCGGCCGAAAGCTCGCGAAGCGTGAATCCATCCGGCGACGAAGCCGTTAAAAAGGTCCTTTCATCGCCGTCATGCAGAGCCGCTTCGCGGCTTGCTTTGGCTTCCGGCACCGTATACGCTTCGGCAAATGCGCCGATCGGCAGCAACAACAGCATCAGCAGCAGTACGATCCATCGAACTCGTTTCATCGTCTGCCCTCCTGATTTCCGTTGTGGTAGACCTTATCCTTCGTCGTCGGCACCGATTCGGAATAGCCCCACATCAACGCGTCCGGCCACGGGCGCTGATAATCGGCCGCGCCGGGTTTGCCGTCATGCAGGTTCAGGTGTTCGCCCATGAACACGATCCCGGTGGAACAGCCGCCGTCCAGGTTATACGCCTGTACACAGCCCTCGGTTACAAACAGGTCCCGGAACGGCTCGAGATTCAGTCCCTCGCTGTATCCGTTTTGCCGGCCATCCACAACGATCACAACAAAGTGCCCCGGTTCAACCATGCCGACGCCGACGCGCGGATTAACGCGATTGACCCGGAATTTCGCCACATCCGGATTCGGAACCCCGTCCTTGATCAGCCATGGCCCGAAGGAAAACGTCTCGCGAATGCCCATCTCCAACAGATCCTCCGCGCTCGCCTCTCCGGCCGGGAAGATCTCCATCGTCAGGTCCTCCTTCATCGCAAGGACGGCCTCACCCATCCAGCGGTTATAGATCTTGCCGTGGCGAATGATCGCGCCCTTCATGTGCGCTTCCTGCTGCGTTACATTATCTCCGGTGATTGCCAGTACCGCGCGCTCCTGCCGCGCAAGGAATGTAGGCGGGACAAGCTGATTCGGATTCTTGCGGTTGCCGAAGCCGGAACGAAAGCTGTTGATCTCCCGCTCATAAATATGCGCGACATAGTACACGAGCGGCTGCTCCTGCGGCTTCTTGTCGGGAGCGGTCGTGGTCGAGTGATACCGCTGAATCTCAATTGCAAGCGTATCGTTTCGGTAAACCCAGATTCCATGCGCATAATCCTGCGAATAGACTTCCTCCGGGGAGAATTTCTGATCCGGGATATCAGCCGCCGAAGCAATCGGAATCAGCAGCAAAGCACAGAGCAGCAAAAGGATATATCGGATTCTCATAGGGTTCCTCTCCAAGTCGTTCCGTTCGAACGTTTTCTTTGCAGGATCAATAAGACCGTTCCGGTCCCAACGGCGATCAGCACAACCGCGCCAAGCAGCAGCCAGCGCCAAGGCGACGCCGCGCTTTCTTCCATAGGAACGGCCTTTGGAACGGCGGTCGCCGGCGGATCACTTGCAACCGGTTCCACTGTTTCGGGTGCAGCGCTCGGAAGCGGCGTTTCTTCGGGAACGGCGGTCACCGTCGGCTCCGGCGTATCCGTGGGCGCAGGTGTATCGGTGGGCGCAGGCGACTCCGTAGGCAGCGTCGTTTCGGATGAAATGGACCCGTACAGCATCGATTCATCGATATGATCGAACACGTCGTCTCCCGCCTCTACGGTTCCGAATACCATTCCGAACCGATTGCAAGGATGCTCATCCGTTTCGCTCTGCACCCAATGCCGTCCGTTCTGCTGCGAACGATGCCGTAAAAACGCTTCCTGTGCCACTTCGAAAGCCGTCTTCCCATCAAACGCGTCGAGCGGCTCGTTCATTTCAATCACCAACGGGTTTTCCTCTGCCAGATGCACATAACATTTTTGCACCTGCCACGTTCCGTACTGTTCTGCGGACTGGGGATCAACCGTCGGATCGGCGGCAAGCCTTGCCGCATTCTGTACCGCTTCGGAAACCACGCAATGCTGCCAATGCCCATATTCTCCCTTCCGGTCCTGCGTAAAGACGACCAAGGGGCGAACTGCGCGAAACAGTCTCACAATTGCAAGCTGCACATCCGACGGGCGGAATCGATCCCATTCCTGTTCGCGTTTGACCTGCGGCACATCCGGAAAACCGAGAAAAAGCGGGTAATAGGTGCATCCCTCCGTCTTTACGCCGGCCAGCCCCTCTCCGATCCGTTCCCGATTCGGCGCGGTGACGAATGCGGTCGTTCCGCAATAGCCGCGCTCGGCGCCGTAGACCGGATGCACCGTGCCGAGGAACAGCACGTCGTCGTCCGGGTGCGTTGCAATCACCAGATAATCGAGGTGATCGGGCGTATCCTGCCACACATCCGTAAACACGTCGGGCAGGATCCCTTCCTCATAGATCGCAATCCGGGCAATCGCCATGCCCTTTTCCCCGGGGATCAGCTCCGCCTTACCCGTCTCGGGCAGCAGTTCCAACGTCGTATCGTAACGCGTATTTGGGATCGCTTCTTCCGAAAGCAGCGCCCCGTCCGGTCCATATTGAGCAAACTTCGCCCCGTTTGGAAGCCGCTCCCATTGGACGCAAACCCAATGCGGCGTATATTGATCCGTGTTCCATGTGATCTTGACCGGCTCTTTGGCCGTAAACCACTCCGCGCCGTTCAGCCATCGATCCAGAATCTGCGATTTCAGGTCGGCATGGTTCGGCGCAGTCACCAAACATTTGCGGGTAATCTCCCGCGCGTTTGTCTCCTCGTCCTCTGCGGCAGCGCAGAGTGGGAGAATCAGCAAGCATAGCAGCACCAACCCGATTCGGGCCGCGCACCGCACCGTCTTATTCTTCCTCATCATCCGATTCGTCTTCCTCTTCCTCCGAAGCATGTTTACTTCGCGCAACCAAAATAACCGCAATACCGGCGCCGATCAGCAATAGGCCGCCGATCATAAACCATACCCAGGTCCGAAGCCCGAAGCCGACCGGTTCCATAGGTGCGTCCGTCGGAGCGGCGGAAGGGCCATTCGAAGATGCCTGGGTCGGCACTGCCGTCGGGACGGCCGTCGGCTCCGGAGTCAGAGTCGGTTCCTCGGTAGGCTCCGGCGTGAGGGACGGTGTGGGGGTCGGCGTCGGTTCCGGCGTAGGAGACGGCGTCGGTGTGACATTTGCGTACAGCAGCGAGGATTCGATGTGATCGAATACATCGTCTCCGGCGGGAACCGTGCCGAGGATCATTCCGAACTGATTGAACGGATAGTGCGCATCCCCGTAGCGATAGACGTGGAAATTCAGCTTCTGCTGCGATTCATGCTTTTTGAAGGCACTTTTCGCCGCTTGCCATGCAGTCTTGCCCCCGAGCGCTTCGATCGGAACGTTCGGATCGGGAATCAGCTCATTCTCCGGGTAGATGTGCAGATACACCTTCTGCACCTGCCATGTCCCGAATGCTTCTGCGGATTCGGGATCATAGGTCGGATCGGCGGCAAGCGCATACGCTTCCACCGCAGCCTTCGACGTCAACACGTGCTGCCAATGCCCGTATTCGCCGTTGACATCCTGTGCAAAAACGACGAGCGGCCGGTATTCCCGGTACGTCTGCACCATTTTCTTCAACAGATCGTCATAAACGAACGTCGCTTTCCGCTCCTTGGAGGCCTGCATTCCGATATCCGGGAACCCCCAGAACATCGGACGATACCGAAGTCCCATCGCCCATGCGCCGTTTTCCGCCTCGCTGATACGGCCGCGCGTACCGTTCGTAACATACACGATACTGCCGGTATAGCCCCGATCCGCTCCGTAGATCGGAACGATCGAACCGAGGTACAGCACATCGTCATCCGGATGGGTGGAGATCAGCAGGTAATCGAGATTCTTCGGCGTCTCGATCCACTCGTGGAACGGATCGGGAAGCTCCCCCGTCCCGTATACGCGCAGCGAAGAGAGGACCATCTCGGTTTCGCCGCCGTCGATGACAACCGAACGCGTCTCGCTCAGCAGCGGATACACGTTCTCCGGAAGCATCGGAAGCGTATCGAAGGAGAGCTCCGCCCCGTCCGCATCCCGCTGCGACACGGTGATTCCCTCACGCAGCTCTTTCCATTGCAGGCAAAGCCGATCGGCCGGGATTTCATCCGTCCACGAGACCGTAACCGTCGTTCCCGCAGAGAGCTTCAATGCCGTTTCCCAGCTTTTATCGAGCAGCTTATTCGGTTTTTCCTTGCCTTCGCCGATGCGGATCGTACAGGATTTGGAATAATCCTTCGCTTCCGGCTCCTCCGCCGCTGCGGGCATGGCCCAGAGCAGGGCGCTCAACAAAATGCAAATTCCCACTAATAATCGTTTCATAAAGAGTAGTATACCATATTCGACGGAAAACGAAAAGTAGGAAACGCATTTTTTGGCAAAAAAGAAGGCCGGCATCCGACCTTCCCAAAATTCCGTTCCGGTTATTCCATCATCAGATACAATTCTCCGCCTTTTTCGAGTATTTCACCGATCCGATCCGTGAAATGCAGCGCGAACGCGCCCGTTTCATCCACCGAGCGTGTGCAGCGATAAACGAGATACGCGCCGTCTTCCTCGGACAGCGCCAGATACGCCTTCTGCATCCCGAATGACGAAACAACGCTTCTCCGATCGACGCAGTCGAACCAACCGACCTTCGTCTCTCCATCCTCGGTGGTTCCGAAATGATAGGTGTACAGAAGATCGGGTTCATCGTCCGCGTTCAGATCGCAGAGCAGCACATCCAGCACGCCCTTTCCGTCGCTGCCCTCGCCGAGCCGGTAATACGATCCGTCCAATACGACGTAAGAATAGCCGACCGCAATGTTGCGGATGACCGCGCCAGAGAACCCGTCCGGCGTGAGATCGACCCACATCTCGGGCGCAAAATTCTCCTCACCGAAATAGTCCAGCTCCGCTTCGGTCAGCCCGAGCTTGTCCAGCTCCGGAACAAATGCCGGATTCTCCAAAACCGCATAGCTGCGATCGGGGATCGGCGTTGCTTCGGGCGTTGCCGTCGGCTCCGGTGTGGCGATGGCGGCGGGACGCTTTGTCCGCGCTGCCTGCTGAATCAGCATCGTTGCGCCCATTGCAAGGGCGAGCAGCAGAATGCCGCCGAGAACAAGCAGCAGAATGTGCAGCGGTTTCATCCCTTTTTTCTGTTTGTTTTCCATAGAGATCCTTTCGTATCCGAACGCGCTCCCAAAACGCGGAAGCCTCCGTTCTCTGCGATATCGTCAGTATAACAGATCGCGCAAAGAAAGTCGTCACGCGAATGTGAACGATTTGCGGCTTTTATGCGTTGTCGCGCGGACGAATCAGCATCGAAAGCTCTGCCTCCGCTTCGGCCGCGCGGCGCGTGCGCTCCTCGTCTGCCATTTGAACGGAAAGCACATCGCCTTCCCGTACGGTGCCGATTGCGCCAAGCGGAATCGAAAACAGTTCGCCGGAATCCGCCATGAGTACGACAAGCTGTTCCTCTACCCGATCCACCGTCCAGTACATCCGATCGCTCCTTTCGCTTTTCTTACAGTATACCACGCTCTGTGCCTGTCCGCAACGGCGAATCACGCAACATTTGGGCGATTCAACCCGCGATACGTTCCTACGATCAGAAATGCTGCAATCAGCGCCGTCAAAAGATCGGAAACCGGCATCGACCAAAGCACGCCGTCCAGCCCGAACATCAGCGGCAGCAGCAGGGCAAATCCGACGCCGAACACGATTTCGCGCACCATGGACAGCAGCGTAGACGCGAGCGCTCGGCCCATCGCCTGTAAGAAGATAAAGCAGGCTTTATTGACGCACGCAAAGACCATCATGCATAGATAGATGCGAAATGCTTTGATCGCAAACGACGTGTAGTACGCGCTCTCATTTGCCGCACCGAACAGACGGATCAGCAGCTGCGGGAAACCCTCCACGATGATCAGCGCAACGAGTCCGACCGTCGCCTCCATGAGAAGCAGTCTTAAAAACAGCGCTTTGACGCGATCCTTTCGCCCTGCGCCCATATTGAACCCGACAATCGGAATGCATCCTGCCGCCATGCCGACGACGATCGAAATGACGATCTGGAAAAACTTCATGACGATCCCGACGACCGCCATCGGAATCTGCGCATATTGTTCCTGTCCGAAGATCGGATCGAGCGCGCCGTACCGCTTGAGCATATTGTTGATCGCCGCCATCGCCGCGACAAGTGAAATCTGCGACAAAAAGCTCGTAACGCCGAGCGCAAGCATCTGCCCGATGACCTTTCCGTTCCAAGCAAACGCGCTTCGATCGAGCCGAACGGTCTTCATCCGGAACAGATACAGCAGCGAAAGCGCCGCGGTAAGGATCTGCCCGAACACGGTGGCAACCGCCGCGCCCATCATCCCCCAACGCAGTACGAAAATACAGATTGGATCCAGAACGATGTTCGCGAGCGCGCCGGCAAGCGTCGCTGCCATCGCATAGCGCGGGCTTCCATCGGCACGGATGACGGGGTTCATCGCCTGCCCGAACAGATAAAACGGCACGCCGAGCGCGATCCAGAAAAAGTATTCCTTGGAAAGGCGGAACGTCTCCTCATTGACATGCGCGCCGAACAGCGAAATCAGCGGATCGGCAAGCCAAAGATACAGTCCGCAAAGCACTGCGCCCGAAAGGACGGAAAGCAAAATGGCGTTGTCGAACCCGGCCTTTGCATTTGCGAAATCACCCTTGCCGAAACAGCCGGATACGAACGCGCAACAGCCGTCTCCGATCATGACGGCGACTGCAAGCACGATTACGGTCAGCGGAAACACAACGGTGTTCGCCGCGTTGCCGTAGCTTCCGAGATACGCCGCATTGGCAATAAAGAGCTGATCGACAATGTTGTACAGCGCGCCGACCAGCAGCGAAATGATGCACGGAATCGCGTAACGCCGCATCAGCGTTCCGACCGGCAGAGAAGAAAGGGATTGTTGTTCCATCGATACCTCGTTTCCGGTGAGCAAATAAATAACCGCGCAGGCCCTGTTCGGACTTACGCGGTTGCTGCTCAACGTGCGAATTATACCAAATCAGTTTGAAAAATGCAAGAACACCGGATTGTAAATTTTAGTGGCCGCGAAGCTTCGGAATGTGAGAAAAACCCAATCGAATTCGGTCGACCGCCTTGACAAACTGCGCCGGATTGCCTACAATAACGATATCCGATTGTGGAGCATGTTATGCCCATCCCTTTCCTTTTGGGCTTCCCGCATCACGATTTTTCTTCCCTGATTTTCTCAAAACGAAATACCTGACCCGGAGGTTTATTTGTGGAACAAACCGATTACGCATCTTTGACGTTGCCTCAGCTTCGCGCGCTCGCAAAGGAACGAAACATCCCTTCCATTGCATCCAAGCGCAAGGCCGAACTGATTGCGCTGCTCTCTGCGCCGTCCGCCCCTGCCGCCCCGAAACGGCGCGGCCGCCCGCCCAAAAATGCTCAGCCCCAGGCTTCGAACGCCGCGGCCAAGCGTTCCGATCCGCAGCCGAAGGAGCAGGAACCCGCAAAAGAAGAACCGGTCGCAAAGGCAGAATCCGCTTCCAGGACTGAACCTTTGCCGCAGCGCCGTGATTCGCGCAATTTGCATTCCGACTCGCGGCAAAACCACCGAAACAACCGCGTGCCGCAGCACCAGCAGCCGCGCCGCGAGGAAAGCGGCGAGCCGTCCAAGCCCGCCGTTGCGGAGATGCTGCAGGGCGAGGATTGCCGCGTTGCCTGCGGAGTTCTGGACATTCTGGACGGATACGGATTCCTGCGCGTTGCAAACTACTTCTCCGGGCCGAACGATGTATACGTTTCGATCGCGCAGATTCGGCGGTTCAATCTCCGGCAGGGGGATCTGGTCGAAGGCCGCACGCGTCCGCGCCGGGAAGGCGATAAATACGACGCGCTTCTCTATATCGACAAGGTCAACGGCGATGATCCCGAAAAGAGCATTCACCGCGTCTCTTACGAAGAGCTCGTTCCGATCTTTCCGAACGAACGGTACACGCTGGAAGTGCCGGGCAAACTGAATGATCTTTCCGTGCGTCTTGTCGATCTGATCGCGCCGATCGGCAAGGGACAGCGCGCCATGATCGTTTCGCAGCCGAAGGCCGGAAAAACGACGCTTTTAAAGCAGATCGCCGCGGGGATCTCGACCAATTATCCCGACGCGCACCTGATTGTTCTTCTGATCGACGAGCGCCCTGAAGAAGTCACCGATATGCGGCGCTGCATTCGCGGCGAGGTCGTTGCCTCCACATTCGACGAGCTGCCCGAGCACCATACGCGGATCGCGGAGATGGTGCAGGAACGCGCGATGCGCCTTGTCGAGCTCGGCAAGGACGTTGTGATCCTGCTCGACTCGTTAACGAGGCTGACCCGCGCCTATAACCTTGTTATTCCTCCGACCGGACGTACGCTTTCGGGCGGTATGGATCCGGGCGCGCTGCACAAGCCGAAACGGTTCTTCGGCGCGGCACGGAACATCGAGAACGGCGGCAGTCTGACCGTAATCGCAACCGCGCTCGTAGAAACCGGAAGCCGACTCGACGATATCGTCTACGAAGAATTCAAAGGAACCGGCAATATGGAGATTCATCTCGATCGCCGGATGAGCGAAAAGCGCATCTTCCCTGCGATCGATCTCTACAAGTCCGGAACACGCCGGGAAGACCTGCTGCTCAGCAAGCAGGAGCTCGACGGGATCTATCAGCTGCGTCGGGTCATGGCCGGAGGCGGCGCGGCGGCCGAAGTCACCGAGAGCGTGATCAACATGCTCGGCAAAACGACGACGAATGATGAATTTCTGCAGCGTCTCGGCGATTGGATCCGCATTTACGAAAAACAGGGCTACTCGGTTCCGAACCAGAACCGGTATTGAAATTCCGTTCAAAGAAAAAGATGCTGTTCCGAACACGGAACAGCATCTTTTCATGTTTTCGCTCAGTTCGTATAGTTATCAAAATAGCCCTGAACAAGCACAACCGGCGTACCCTTATCGCCGGAGCCGGAGGTCAGATCGCACAGCGAGCCGATCAGATCGGTGAGCTGCCGCGGCGTCGTTCCCTCGGACGACATCTTGCCGAACAGATCGCGATCCTTCTTGCGGATGCTCTCGGAAATCGCTTCACGCAGCTCTTCGCCGGAGAGCTCCTTGTACTCGTTGTCCGCCAGATACTTGAGCTTCAGCTCGCTCGGCGTACCGATCAGGCCGCTCGTATAGAACGGGCTCACAACGGGGTCGGCCAGCTCCCAGATCTTGCCCTGGGGATCCTTGAACGCGCCGTCGCCGTAAATCATGACTTCAACGTTCTTGCCGGTCGCTTCCTTGATGCGGCGTTGGATTTCGAGAACCACGGGCATCGCGTCCCGCGGGAAAAGCTTCACGGTGTCCTCCGTCGCCTTATTGGAGCCGAGCAGACCGGTCGTTTCATTGTATCCGCTGCCATGGATCGGTGCAGACAAAATGTCGTCCAATCCGCAGACAATGCGGGCGCCCGCCGCCTTTAAGATCCGCTTGGTGCGCGCGCGGGTATGGATATCGCAGGTGAGAACGCAATCGGTATAAGCGAGGATCGCGCGCGGGTTGTTCGCAAAGATGATCTCCGCTTCCGCTCCGCTCTCGCGGATCAGATCGCCGTAATACTGCACATAATCGACGTTGGTGAACGGATGGCGATTGACGCCGAACAGCTCACGATATTGTTCGAGCGACAGGACATCGGAATACGGATTTACACCTGCGTCATCGAGTTTATCGAGGCTGACGAGCTCGTTGCCCACTTCATCGGAAGGATAGCTGAGCATCAGGACAATCTTCTTTGCGCCCTTGGCAATGCCTCTTAAGCAGATTGCAAACCGATTGCGCGAAAGAATCGGGAAGATGACGCCGACGGTTCCGCCGCCGAGCTTCTTCTTTACGTCCGCAGCAATATCATCTACCGTTGCATAATTGCCCTGCGCGCGCGCAACGACCGATTCGGTCACTGCAATCACATCGCGATCACGAAGCGCAAATCCATCGCTTTTCGCGGCTTCCAGCACGCTCTCCGCCACGATTGCCGCAAGGTCATCGCCCTGCCGGATGATCGGGCAGCGAATGCCGCGGGATACTGTCCCAACTCGTCTTGTTGCTTCCATATCAGAAAACTCCTTTCCATGATTCAGGCTATTGACGGCAAACCGCCTTAGAAGAGGAAGCAAATCCCTGTTCCGTTCCCATTATATATGGTTTTGGACAGTCACACAAGTAAAATATACGAAATTCTGTCTACGGCTCGGATTCCGAAAATAATTGGAGAATCGCATCGAAATCCGTTGCAAGCGCTTGTAAAATCTGATAAAATAAGATGTTCCTATAAGGACAACAGAAAGGAAACCACTCTGCCGATGAAAGTCATCGAACTGAAAGAAACGATCACCGCTTCGAACGACCGGGATGCCGAAGTTCTGCGTACCGAACTGAAGGCACAAAAGACGCTGCTGGTAAACCTGATGGCCTCCCCCGGCGCCGGCAAAACGACGCTTTTGGAGCGCACCATCCGCGACCTCGGCAAGCAATACCGCATTGCGGTGATGGAGGCCGATGTTGATTCCGATGTGGACGCAAAGCGCATTGAGATGCTCGGAGCAAAAGCCGTGCAGGCGCACACGGGCGGTATGTGCCACATGGACGCGGGGATGACGCGGCGCGCGCTCGAAGAGCTGAACGCCCCGGACGCCGACCTCGTGGTTCTCGAAAACGTCGGAAACCTGATCTGCCCCGCCGAATTCGATACCGGCGCAGGCAAGAACGTCATGCTGCTGTCCGTCCCGGAGGGGGACGACAAGCCGCTCAAGTACCCCTTGATGTTCACGACAAGCGATGTGCTCATCATCACCAAGACCGACGTGATGCCGTACTTCGACTTCGATCTTGCGCGCTGCAAGGAACGCGCCAAGAAGCTGAATCCGCGCATCGAAATCTTTGCCGTCTCGTCCAAAACGGGCGACGGCATGGACGCATGGGAAGCATGGCTGTCGAACGCGATCGACAGCTGGAAACACTGAACACTTGATCAAATGAAGGAGAAACAGTATGCCCGAAACCTACGATTCGAATCCACGCACAAAGTCCAAGTATGACGGCGAACCCGTGCTCCAAAAGAAGTATGCGGAGTTGGGACGCCGGATTACCGACAACGTCGGCCACAAGCTGAAGGGACTCAAGACCACGGACGAGGAGTACTGGGGACTTCGCGAAATTCTGAACGAGCACGAAGTCGATGTTGCGCTGAGCATGAAGCAGCGCAAGTGGTACACCTATGAACAAATTTACGAGATGAACAAGGCGACGCTGAGCCCCGAGCAGTTCCGGGAGACGCTCGATCTGCTTTGCGTACACGGATTCGTCGAGTACGACTACGGCGATCATTACAACGACAACGGACCGATCCCGGGCGCACCGAAAGACAAGCGGTACCGCACGAGCTACTTTGTACCGGGAAGCGCGGAGCTGTTCAATTCATCCGTCTCCCGCATTGAGAAGAATCCTCCGGTCACGAAGATGTTCGAGCGCATGACCTTCCTGCCGCTTGAGCATATCACCTCCATGGTTCGGCCGGGCGGCAACGGCATCGGTATGCACGTCATTCCGGTGGAAAAGGAAGTCGCCGCTACGCGCGAGGCCATGAGCATCGAGAAGATCTCGTACTGGCTGCAAAAGTATGACGGGCATCTTTCCGCCGGTATCTGCTCCTGCCGCGCGTCGCGCGCGATGCTTGGGGAAGGCTGCACCGACGATGAATCCGACTGGTGTATTCAGGTCGGCGACATGGCGGACTATACCGTAGAGACCGGCCGCGCGCATTACATTACCAAGGAAGAAGCTTTGGAGATTCTGCGCCGCGCCGAAGAGAACGGCTATGTGCATCAGGTTACGAACATCGACGGGACGGATCACATCTTTGATATCTGCAACTGCAACGTCAAAATCTGCAACGCGCTCCGAACCTCGCTGCTGTTCAACACGCCGAATATGTCCAAGAGCGCGTACACCGCAAACGTGACAAAGGAAAACTGCGTTGCCTGCGGCCGCTGCGTCGAAATCTGCCCGGCCGGCGCGCTGAAGCTCGGCCAGAAGCTTTGTCAGAAGGACGGAACCCCCGTTGCCTATCCGAAGTCGGTTCTGCCGGATCGTATCCGTTGGGGCAAATATGCCTGGGATGAAAATTATCGGGACACCGCGCGCGTCAATACGCATAAGACGGGTACCGCGCCGTGCAAAGCAGCCTGTCCCGCGCACGTTCCGATTCAGGGCTACCTCAAGATGGCGCGTGAAGGCCGCTATGACGAAGCGCTCGCTTTGATCAAACGGGAGAATCCGTTCCCGGCGATCTGCGGCAGAGTCTGCAACAAGCGCTGCGAAGATGCCTGCACCCGCGGAACGATCGATCAGCCGGTTGCAATCGACGACGTGAAGAAGTTCCTCGCGGAGCGCGATCTGCATGCCGAAACGCGGTACGTTCCGAAGAAGATCATCAATAATCTGACCGGTGAATGGCCGCAGAAGATCGCCATCATCGGCGCTGGCCCGGCGGGTCTCAGCGCCGCTTACTACCTCGGTGAGATGGGCTACCGGCCGACCGTATTTGAAAAGAACAAGAAGCCGGGCGGCATGCTGACCTACGGTATCCCGTCGTTCAAGCTTGAGAAGGACGTTATCGATGCGGAGATCGACGTGATTCGCGCGCTCGGCGTGGACATTCGCTGCGGCGTGGAGGTCGGCAAGGACGTCACGATCGAAGAGCTCAAACAGCAGGGCTACGAAGCGTTCTACATCGCAATCGGTTGCCAGGGCGGCAAACTGCCGGGCATCCCGAACGAAACCGCGGAAGGCACCGAGATCGCTGTCCGGTTCCTCGAAAAAGCGCTCGGCGACAACAGCCGTAAGCTCGAAGGCGACGTCGTGGTGATCGGCGGCGGCAATGTGGCGATCGACTGCGCGCGCACCGCGCATCGCTTCGGCGCAGACAGCGTTTCGATGTTTTGCCTCGAATCGCGCGAGACGATGCCCGCTTCCCCCGAGGAGATCCGCGAAGCCGAAGAGGAATCCGTTGCGATTCATCCGTCCTGGGGTCCGAAGGAAGTGCTTGTGGACGACGAAGGCAAGGTCTGCGGGCTCGTTCTGAAGCGCTGCGTTTCGACGATCGATCCCAATACCGGCCGGTTCTCCCCCGTCTATGACGAGAATGAGACGATGACGGTAAACGCAAAGACGATCGTCTTCGCCATCGGTCAGGCGATCGAATGGGGCAAGCTGTTGGAAGGAACGAACGTGAAGTTCTGGCACGGCAATTATCCCGTGGCCGACAAGTTCACCTATCAGACCGACGATCCGTCGATCTTTGTCGGCGGTGACGTCTTTACCGGTCCGAAGTTCGTGATCGACGCAATCGGGCAGGGTCATGAAGCGGCAGAATCGCTTGCGCGCTTTGTTTCGAAGAACCATGTCTCGCAGACGATCGGCCGCGATCGCCGGTACTTCAAAGAGCTGGATAAGACGAACATCGCAATCGACTCGTATGACAAGGCGCAGCGCCAGGTTCCGGCGGTCGACGAAACGATCGATGCGAAGAACTCGTTCAGCGATCCGCGCCTGACCCTGACCGAGGAGCAGGTCAAGATCGAGACCTCCCGCTGCCTCGGCTGCGGTGCGACCATCGTGGATGCAAACAAGTGCATCGGCTGCGGTCTCTGCACGACGCGCTGCGAATTCGACGCGATCCATCTCCTGCGCGATCATCCTATGAACTCCGATATGCGCCGCGCGGAGGATAAGGTCGGCGGACTGCTCGGCTACGCAGTCCCGCGCGCCTTCAAGATCCTGCTGCACAGCGGTTCCGAAGAAGCGAAGATGATGCGTCAGAAGAAGAAGGAATACGACCGCGCAACGAAAGAATTCCACAAGACGCATCCGCACACCGGCAACGCCGTGGATGTGAATTCGTTGATGGACGACTGATATGCATGAGATGGGGATCATCCTGCACCTCGCCAAGACGCTTGACGAGACGTGTGAGGAACAGCATCTGAAGCGCATCGGAAAGGTCGTTTTGCAGGTTGGCGAAGTATCGGGCATTATGACCGATTACTTTGCGGATTGCTGGAACTATTTCCGAAGCCGGCACCCGAAGCTCAGCGAAGCGGAGCTGGAGATCGAAACGATTCCGGCGTTTACGTACTGCGATCACTGCGGGAAGACGTATCCGACCGTGAAGTTCGGACGCGAATGCCCGTACTGCCACAGCGGTGAGACGTGGCTCGTTCGCGGCAACGAATGCGTGATCAAGGAGATCGAAGCCGAAGAAGAGGATCCTCCTTCGGATTGAACGGAAGCGATAAGCGGGATTGCAATACGCAATCCCGCTTCAGACTGTCAATAAAGGATTCAGACCATTTGCGGCAACAAAAAGGCAGAGAAATTCCGGAAAGAAGAAATGGCATAAAACATGCCATTTCTTTCATTTATGCCGCACATGAACCGGTTTTCCTCCCTCTCGCGGTACGCTTGTACAGCTTCGGGTCGGAGAAACCGGTTTCTGAACGCCCTTCTTGGCAGGCTGCTCAGCGTGTCAAAAGGTTTTTGACACGCTGAAGCGGGATTGCAATGCGCAATCCCGCTTTTGTTTTTGGACGGTATGACGTCCATTATTCACTTTGTTCGTTGAATACACGCAATGCACGCTGATCCGCAAGGCTGAGTTCGAACGTTGCGTTCTCCTGCAGTTGAGTCAAGTTGCCTTTCCATTCATTGAGCGCAGATTCCAGCTCCTGTTCGGATTCCTGATCGAGCTTTCCGGATGCAAGCAATCGGACCGCGTCCGGGACGGCGGCGGAGCCAAGGTTATCAACAAGATAGGAGGTATCGATCCGGTTTTCCTTCACGCCCTGCTCCGCACGCGCAAGGTATGCGTCCACATTGTAAGCGGCAATACGGGCATGCACGTTGCAAAACGGCATCACAAGCAACAGGGTCCCCACCACCGTCACCAGAACCGGCGTTACGCGCACCTTCGGAATCCATTGCGCGAGCAGCGAGGTCAAAAATCCAATGGCAATCAACGACAGCAAGAGCGAAACCGCCAGTCGCAAAACGGTCAGGTCAAACCGACGGACATACAGAACCATCTTCGAGAGCGCAGTTGCAATCAGCACCAGCGTCGCGATCGCAAGCAGAGAGTTCGCAATTTTGCGAAGCAGATCCGCCGCTTTTCCCGACCGTTTCAGGAACAGTTCCATCAGAACGCCGAGTACGGTGTTCATCGCAGCGACGCCGCAAAGCTCAAAGAATCCGCTTCGCGCATATTCCGCCGCCGTAAAGTCAGCCGGAAGCACCCCGGAGAACGCGCTCATATAGTTCTCCCACTGTGTGAAAAAGAAGATGCCGTAGATCGCGAGCAGTACCGCGACCGGAATCATCAGAACGACAGCCGGAATTCGTTTGATCCGCTCCCCAAACGCTGCGGCCGTCTCGGGCGAGGACATTCGCTCGAGTTTGTGTGCTTTTGAGGAGGCGAACGCGCCGAACAGCAGTGCGGCAAGCGGAACCGCAAGCATCAACTTCGCAATCGTCATCGTCACATCGTCCCAATTCAGTTCGAACGTGAACACTGCGCGGAACGCCGGATCATATGAAAGCAGCGATACGGCTGCGATACCGAGAACGATGGCGACGCCGATCCCGAGCAGGGTGAACAGTACGCTCTTACCCGCCTTCCGATTCTCCTTTTGCGGGCGGAACAGCGCAATGAAAAGTGCCGGAAACGAAGCGAACGGATACACGAACGTTGCTTTTACGCAGTCGAGCAGCAGCAATCCGCCGGACAGTCCGCGGTTATGATTCCGAAACAGCGTGAGCGTGAAATACGGATAGGCAAGCAAGAGTACGTGCACATAGAGATAGGCGGGCAGCGGCTGCAATCCGTTGATCCACAGCTGTGCGCCCATAACCAACCCCAACAATAAGGAAAGAATCGTGTGTGCGTCAACCCTGCCGCCAAGCAGCAGGCCGCACACCAACGTCAGCAAAAACAGAGCCGTATTTCCGAGAAAGAACGGCAGCGGGTATCCGTTGTGGTCCGCGATGCCGAACAGTACACAAACATACCCATATGCGCCAAGCAGCAGGAAAACGGCTTGAACCATTGATACGATCCGTTCTTTCGACGGAGCAGAACCCTTCGGTTCCGTCGCCGGATTCGTTGATTCCATAAACAGTGCTCCTTTCCAAGAACCATTCCATTCGGGATTGCATGCCCTCCCGATGCTCCCATTATAGCAGGAAGAATTTGTTTGTCAATACATTTTTATTGTTTTACAATAATTATAAGGATTTGTTTTGCACATAAAAAAAGTCCCCCAAACGGGGGGACTGAAAAGCGGATTGCTTATGCTTTGCCGTTGCAGCCGAGCACGTTGACGAGCTTATGCTGCACCATCTTCTTGATCGCTTCGCGGCCGGGCTTGAGGTACTGGCGCGGATCGAAGTGATCGGGATGCTCTGCAAAG
>ONLX01000119.1 GCA_900318765.1 uncultured Eubacteriales bacterium | reverse complement strand
GAACCGGTTTTCCTCCCTCTCGCGGTACGCTTGTACAGCTTCGGGTCGGAGAAACCGGTTTCTGAACGCCCTTCTTGGCAGTCTGCATAGCGTGTCAAAAGGTTTTTTGACACGCTGAAGCCCACGATTGTTCGCGGCTTTTGAACAAGCTGAAAAGGCTGCGGTCACGGGCGCTTGCCCGGCGCGCGGGTTGCGCCCGGCGAGGAGGACGCAGCGGCGGACGGCTCCGGCGTTGCGGGAGCAGGCGTCAGAATGTATGCGGTCGGAAGCGCGGCAATCTGCTGTTCGCTAAGCCGCATCGGCTCGCAATAGACGTATACTTTGCGCAGCCCCTGCTCCTTATGATCGTGCGAATAGGTCACGAATTCCGAGAGGCAGAAATGCATTCCGTCGCTGGTCGAGCGATAATAGTGCGCCCAGTCAAATCCGGCGCGGAAGAATCCGAGCTCATACAGCAGATAATTGACGCAGGTCTGAGGAACACCGTTCGGATCGGGCGCGTATGTGCCGTCGTACGTGAAGTCGTAGTAGGTCACGTCGTCGGTCGTTACCAACCCGTTGTAGACAAGGTGCTGCTTGACGTCATCGGCAATCAGCGCTTTGTTCTCGGGAACGTTCTTGTTCGGCTCCATCGAAGCGTTCACATCCACCGCGGTGCCGAACGTATGATGGCTGATCGATTTGAGGCTCGAGGTGAACCGCGAAACGTAGCATCCGTTGTATTCGGTAATCAGCGCGGCCGCCGGGAGGATGCCGGTATCGCCGTTTGACCCGTGCACGCGTAAATACGTCGTTTCCAGATAATCGAACGCTTTCTCAAAGTACGGGACCGCGTCGACATGCACAAGCCACGGCGACGCATCCGGATAGCCCTGGATGGTCGTGATGTATTCGGCTTCCCATGCCGGATCGGCAAGGATATAGCGCCCGTTCACCCATTGGTATCGGTACAGGAACCGCTCCTTGTCGCCGAAGAATTTCAGCGCTTCGGGATAGGAATCCGTAAAGTTCTCTTCGGTGATCGTTTCCCATTCCTCCGACGCGACATAGAATTTGCAGCGATAGATCTCCACCGACTTCATCCCGTCGCACGAGGCAACGATCTTCAGCGTGTGCACGCCGACCTTGAATGCCGAGAAATCGACCCGTTCGGAGAGCGATTTGCCCTCGCCGACCGGATCCGTCAGCGAATAGGACGCGGTGTTCAACCCGGAAAGGTTCACCGTCTGCCGGTACGGATACGGCGGCTGTACGTTGTGCGCGCAGGAGACGGACACGGTCACGGCCGTCAGATTGCGGTTCGAGTACACCGTGCCGCAAAGCGAAAACGCTTCCCCGAGCGTGAGCAGCTCATTCTCGGGCATCGGATGCTGCGGATCTGCACGGAAGGTGATCAACGGCGCGGGCGCTTCGGTCGGCGGTGTGTAATCGACGGTCAGCGTCCACGTTTTCGCGGTGGGGGAAGGCTGCGCGGTTTCGGAAACGGCCGCATCGGCGGAGGTTGTGCTTGTCAGAATCGCGCGGGACGAGGCAAATCCGAACAGCACAAGCAGTCCCGTCAGCATAACGCCGACCAGGATGCCGATCAGGATCTTTCGCCCTTTGCTCCACGACGCAAACTGCAACCGCCGTTCCTCCCGTTCCGGTTCCGCCGTGCCGACAGAACCCGATTTTTCTGTATTGTATCATACGGGAACGAACTTTTTGTGTTCTAACTGTAAACATTTCCGAAAGAATCGCCCTGCGTTGCTCGGGAAAAATCAAGATTATGTAAAATAGTGCTTGCATCTGAGAGAAAAATGTGGCACTATAAGAAATAGGAATTGATCCGAGAACGATATTGAAGGGGAGAACGTATGAAAGGGTTTTTCAACTGGCTCAATAAGACCCGCATTTTCCGGGATTTGAGTCCGCAGGAATTTTCCTGGGTACTGTATGATGTCGGCAACTCCGCGTACACGATGCTGGCCTGTTCGCTGATCCCGATCTGGTTCAAAGCGCTGGCCGTGAAGGAAGTCGCGGAAGGGGTCGCCGCCAAAGGATATTTGACGGAAGTGGATGCAACCGGCGCCTATTCGCTGGTCCTGTCAATCGTTACGATCATCATCGCGCTGCTCGGGCCAATGCTCGGCGCGTTTGCCGACCGCAAGGACACGAAGAAGATCTTCTTCACCACGACCGTCGCCATCGGCGTCGTCGGCTGTCTCTTG
>ONLX01000076.1 GCA_900318765.1 uncultured Eubacteriales bacterium | reverse complement strand
GCAGCGTCGTTGCCGTCGGCGAGCGGTTAAAAACGATCCTCGAGCGGGATTATGGGTTTTCCGTCATTCACGATACGACCGACCATGAACCGCCGAAGCTTGCAACCGCATACGAGCGCAGCGAGCAGACAATGCGCGCCTATCGGGAACAGTATCCATCGATCGAAGTGTTCATCGATCTGCACCGGGACGCGTACGGCAGCGAGCCGAAGGAACCGACCGACTTTGTAACCGTCAACGGCGAGCAGCTTGCCCGGCTGATGTTTGTCGTGGGGCACGGGGAGGCGTATGAGGACAAACCCTTCTACGAAACGAACCGCCGGTTTGCCGAGCGAATCACAGACTATCTTGCGGACGTTGACCCAAACCTCGTACGGCCGATTCGCGAGAAGACGGGCCGGTACAATCAGCATATCGGCGCATACTGTTTGCTCGTGGAGGTCGGACACAACGCAAACACGCTCGAACAAGCGCTTGCCTCCGTGCCGTATCTGGCGGAGGGGATCGCCTATGCCGCAGCGGAGACCGAACATACGGTAACGTCCTGGCTTCCGCAAGCAGAGAATTGACAAGACGGCGACGAAATGCTAAAATATATCATCATTCGAAAGTGGGAAATCCGTCCCAGTTTCAACCGTCGGATACGGGGGAGGTTTCAGATGAGCATTTTTACGGGTTCAGCAGTCGCGTTGATTACGCCGTTTCGCAACGGGGCGATCGACTATCAGGCGTTGGAACGGATCATTGAACTGCAGATCGCGGCAGGATCCGATGCGATCGTCGCATTGGGTACGACTGCCGAAGCGTCGACGCTCTCGAGCGAGGAGCGGGAGGAGCTGACTCGTTTTATCGTGGAACGCGTTTCGAATCGTCTGCCGGTCATCGTCGGAACGGGCGGAAACAACACCGAAGAAGTGATTGAACGGAGCCGGTTCGCCGAAGCGGTCGGAGCGGATGGCTTGCTGATCGTAACGCCGTACTACAACAAGACGACGCAGGACGGCCTGATCGCGCATTACAGCGCGATCGCGGAGCAGGTGCGCATCCCGATCATTGCGTACAACGTGCCGTCGCGCACGGGGTTGAATCTTTTGCCGGAGACGATGCGGAAGATGATGGACAGCAATGAGAACATCATCGGCATCAAGGAAGCGAGCGGAAACATCGAACAGATCGTAAAGCTTGCCGCGCTCTGCCCGGATTGCGACCTGTATGCGGGCAATGACGACCATGTGGTTCCGATGCTGTCGGTCGGCGCAAAGGGCGTGATCTCGACGGTGGCAAACATCATCCCCGAAGTCATGCACCTGATGTGCAAGGCGTTCTTCGACGGAAACACAGAGGAGGCAAAACGGCTTCAGCTTGCGCTGCTTCCGATTCAGCAGGCGGCATTTTGCGAGGTCAATCCGATCCCGATCAAAACGATGATGGGCATTCTGAAGCTCTGCGATCCGGAGGTGCGTCTGCCGCTGATCAAACCGTCGCTTGAGCATTACGAATATATGGAACGCGTCCTCAAGGAAGCGGAAATGCTGTGAGGTGCGCATGATTCGACTGCTTTTGAACGGAATCCACGGCCAGATGGGAAAGGCCGTTTTGCGTACGCTTCCCGCGTATGCGGATCGGATCGAGCTTGTATGCGGCGTCGACCCGGCGCAAAGCACGGCCCAGGTTCCGGTGTATGAGGACGCAAAGTTTGTTGCGACGCCGTTTGACGTGGCGGTGGACTTTTCGGTACCCGCCGCGGCCATGGCAATTCTCGATCGATGTGAATCGGAGGGGAAGCCGCTGGTCCTTTGCACGACCGGGTTGAACGAAGCGCAGCTTTTGCGCGTGGCGGAGGCGGCGAAGAAGATCCCGGTCTTCCGCTCCGGCAACATGTCGCTTGGGATTCATCTGATGCGCGCGCTTTGCGCGCAGGCGCGGGCAACGCTCGGCGACGCGTTCGACGTGGAGATTGTGGAAACCCATCACAACCGGAAGCTGGATGCGCCGAGCGGAACGGCAAAAATGCTGGCAGATTCGATCGCGGCGGCTTCGGAACGCCCCATGGAATGCGTTTACGGGCGCCATGAGGCTGCAAAGCGGCGCGAGAAGAACGAAATCGGGATCCATTCTCTGCGCGGGGGAACGGTCGTCGGCGAACACGAAGTGCTGTTCTTGGGCAACGACGAAGCGCTTTCGATTCGGCATCGCGCGTTTTCAAAGGACGTATTCGCTAACGGCGCGCTGCGGGCGGCGCTGTTCCTTGCGGGGAAGCCCGCCGGCGAATATGAAATGCAGGATCTTGTAAACGAACTGTTGTAAGCATCGTTTTCCATCGTTAAAAATTCCGAAAAATCGTGTGTTTTTCGGAATTTTTCAGTTGACAGGGCAGGAAATGAATGCTATAATTGCTCGGTAAGCCGCGTCGGAGCGGTATTTAAGTGTGCGAAATTTCGCATCACCGTCTTGGAGCGAGTCTGGGAAGAAGGAGGAAGCACATATGTACGCAATCATTCAGACCGGTGGTAAGCAGTATAAAGTTGCGGTCGGCGACGAGGTTCTGGTTGAAAAGCTGGATGCCGAAGTCGGCGAAGAAGTTGCGCTGGACGTTCTGCTCGTCGCGGACGGCGAGACCGTTACGGTCGGTAAGCCCGTGGTGGATGGCGTCAAGGCAACCGCGAAGGTTCTGGAACACGGCAAAGGCAAGAAAGTCATCGCTTTCAAGTATAAGCCGAAGAAGAACATCCGTAAAAAGCGCGGTCATCGCCAGCCGTATACAAAGGTCGCGATCACCGCGATCGGCTAAAGGCACATGATCACGGTTACGGTGCTGCGTGAACGGGAGAAGCCGGTTGGCTTCACGGTTACGGGGCATGCCGAACAGGGGGCGTACGGAGAAGATCTGGTTTGCGCGGCGGTTTCCGCCCTTGTGCAGACAGCGGTTCTCGGCGTCACCGAAGTGTTGAAACTGAACGCAGGCGTTTCCCTGAAAGAGGGAGACAGCGCCTGTATCCTCGATCGGGATACGAGCGAAGAGGATCTGAACCGAGCAGCGATCGTTTTCGAGACGATGCTTGCCGGGCTGCGGTCCATTCAGGCTTCGTACCCAAAGACCCTCAAATTTCGGAGCAAGGAGGTTTAACATCATGTTTCAGATGAATCTGCAACTGTTTGCACATAAGAAGGGCGTCGGTTCTTCGCGTAACGGCAGAGACAGCGAAAGCAAGCGTCTCGGACCGAAGCGTGCGGACGGTCAGGCGGTTCTGGCAGGCAACATTCTTGTTCGTCAGCGCGGAACGCATTTCCATCCCGGCACGAACGTCGGAATCGGCAAGGATGACACGCTGTTCGCAAAGATCGACGGTGTGGTGCGGTTCGAAACCCGTCATGCGGGTAAGAAGACCGTCAGCGTCTACGCCGCAGAGTGACAGCATAATTTCCAAGCACTCGGCTTTTGCCGGGTGCTTTTTGTCGTTTTGGGACGGGTATGCATAGGATACACCAAGGAGGTGTATCTATGATCAATGCATTTATCGAATACTTAAAGGAACAGGTCCGCAATCACAGCATCTATGTCTGGGGCGGACAGGGACAGCAGGGGAGCCAGATTACCGAGCAATGGATCCGGGACCGTGAGACGAGCGCGCGCAACGCGGATCGGGTGATTAAGTACTGGAAAAAGCAGGTACGCGACGGCTACGGCGATGTGCTGCGCGCATTCGACTGCTCCGGACTCGGATGCTTCTTTTTCCAAAAAAACGGCTTGATTCCGCATGATATGACGGCGAACGGCTTAAAAGGGCAGTGCGATCTGATCGATCGGAAGGATCTTCAAAAGGGCGATCTGGTGTTTCGTTGCGACCAAGACGGGCGTGCCTATCATGTCGGCTATGTCATCGATGACGGAAAGAACGTGATCGAGGCCGAGGGACGCGATCTCGGCGTACGGGAGCATCGCTTAAAGGGGTGGGACCGGTTTGGGCATCCGCGGTTTTTCAACGAACATCATAGTCGGCTTTTGAAATATCGAAAGCCCATGATGCGCGGCGAGGACGTTACGGAGCTTCAGAAGGCGCTGCTCATCCACGGATTTGATCCCGGTCCGGTCGACGGAATTTTCGGCAAAAAAACAAGAGCCGCCGTGCGCGCTTTTCAGAAGGCGACGGGGCTCAAAACAGATGGAATCGCGGGACCGGATACGTTCGCTGCACTCGGTCTTCAATGGGAGGATTGAGCGCTTTTCGGCGCGCAGGAGAGAAAACTCCAGAAGGATGCCGGCGTCGGCGTCGGTCCATCCGACGGGATTGATTCGATCTCAATCGGGATTTCCGGCGCAAGCGTCGGCGTCGGGGCAGGCGTCGGTTCCGGCGTCGGCGAGGGGGTTGGCGTCACGACGGCGGTGCAGCGCAGCGGCGCGGAAAAGTACACGACCTCATCGATCACAATCGAAGCGGTTCCAACGGTTGCGTCCGGCAGCAGCGGATCGTCGCTTTGCTCGATCACGAGCCATTCGTTCGGATCGGTGTCGCTGCTTAGAACCTCGGGGAACGCATAGACCGGCGCAGAGAATTCCTGCGTCGCGTCCCAGTCGATCGTCAATTCGGCAAACAGAATGTCGTTCTCCTGATCGCTCGGTTCCACGGTCAGCGTTTCCTTCAGCCCGCGATCCAACAGGTCAGCGACGGAGATGCTGCTCTGATCATGATCGAACGCGTAGGTCAACAGCGCACGGGCATCTTTATACCGACGTGTGGAATACGGATCTTTGGCCTTGTCCGATTTTGCGGAGGCCGGAGGCATCGTGCCATGCAGCAAAACGGCGATGTAAACGGTCTCACCGCGCTGGGCTGCCGCGATCAGGCATTTGCCCGCAGCGTTGGTTTCACCGGTTTTGATCCCGATGGCTTCCTCATAGAGCACGGATTCCGGATTGTACGTAGTGGACTGGTAGTTGCGCAAAAACCGATTCGAGGTGCGCAGGGTGATCGACCGACCTTCTTTACAGGTTACTCTGCGCTCCTTGGTTGCGACGATGGTCCGGAACGTTTCGTTCTGCATCGCATAGGCCGCAAGCAGCGCCATATCCCGTGCGGTTGAATAGTGTTCGGCGCGGTGCAGCCCGCTCGGCGTGACAAAATGGGAATGCTCCATGCCGATTTCGGCAGCCTTCTCATTCATCTTCTCGGCAAAGGCATCCATCGACCCCGCGAGAGCAAGCGCAACGGCGGTTGCGGCATCGTTTCCGCTCGGAAGCATCATTCCGTAGACGAGGTCTTCCAGCGTCCAGGTTTCGTTTTTATGAATTCCCATTGCGGAACCGGCAACCCGGTTCGAATCGGCAGCAGCGGGAATTTTGACCCGCTCGGTCAGATCTCCGTCTTCGATCGCGATGATGCAGGTCAGAATCTTTGTTGTGCTTGCGGGATAACATTGCTCGTCCGCATCCTGCTCGAGCCCGCAAACGGCATGCAGCGGATCATTGAGGTTAACGACAATCCAAAAATCCTCCGCCAAAGACTTCCGATCAAACCCCTCATCCGATTCCTCCTCCGCAATCGCGAAGACAGGAAACAGCAGAGCGGTACAGAGAAGCAGGCAGAGAATTTTATGCAAAGCGTTCTTCATGGATTACTCGTCGTAGGTGGAACGGTTCTGCTGCGCACGTCTGCGCGCGGCAGCTTTTTTACGCCGTTTCTCGGCACGGATGCGCTCGTTGCGAATGTACAAAGCGAACAGAACGATTGCGCCGATCAAAAGGAGCAGCAGCACCGGAAGCAGAATCCAAAGCACGAGCTGCGTTCCCTGGGGCATTCCGCCTCCGCACGAGGATCCGGTTTTTTCCGCCTCCGGCGTTCCCGGACGCGTCACCGTTCCGAACAGATCGCCGGTCAGCGTTTGTGCCGGCTCGGAGGAAACCTGCGCCATCCCTTCCTTAACGCTGCGCGTTGCAATCAGGTCGGCGGAGAACAGCGTCTCGCCGTTGAACAGATACGAGACACGGCCGATGACCGAGCCGTCCGCAATCGGCGCGTAGTTGTTCGTAATCGACGGCTCGGCAAGCGAGGACGCGGAATCCAGAATCTGCCGCATCTTCGGCTCCATCAGATTCAGCGTGAACGTGTCGCCAAGGTCCGCTTTTGCAAGCAGGATGCCGCCGTTCGGATCCGCTTCTGCGGCGTTCGGAATCGGAACGGAGAATTCGGTCTGCAGGCCCGCGTTTTTCAGCTCCTGCAGCGTTACCGAACGTTCCATCTTCGAAAATTCGTATTCAAACAGCGCTTTCGCGTCCTGGAACCGATAGGCGTTGAACTTATCTTTTCGCGCGTCGCTCGCAAATCCATCGTAATCCGGATCTCCGAGTGTTCCGCCGAACAGTACGGCAATCAACGTGATGCCTTCGCGCCGCGCGGCGGCGATCAGGCATTTGCCCGCCTGGGTCGTGTCGCCGGTTTTGACGCCGATCGCGTATTCATACAGGCAGGAAATCGGATTTTGAAGCTTTTCCGTAGGCGGAGTGTCGATCAAAAGCCGGTTCGAATTCACAACCGTCAGTTCGCGTGAACCGCCGCTTGTCGTATACGTCGGCGTGGAGACGATGGTACAGAACGTTTCGTTTTTCAAGGCGTACGCCGTCAGAAGCGCCATGTCGCGTACGGTTGTGTAATGCGTATCCTTATGCTTGCCGTGCACGGTTTCGAAATGCGAATGCGTCATGCCGAGCTCCTGCGCTTTGGCATTCATCAGAGCGACGAACGCGCTCGTGCTCCCGGCAACATGCTCGGCGATCGCGATCGCGGCATCGTTTCCGCTGGGCAGCATCATTCCGTAAAGCAGATCGATCAGCGGGAACGTATCGCCCGCCTCCAGTTCCATCAGCGAGTTGCCCTTGCCGAAATCGACGGCGTTCTCCGAAACGGTTACAAGGTCGTTCAGACTTTTGCCGTTTTTCAGCGTTTCTTCAATGGCAACGATACAGGAGAGGACCTTGGTTGTACTGGCCGGTTCCACCTGCTTATCGGCTTCGCGCTCCAATCCGTCCAAAGCGACGGTCGGTTGATCGGCGTCGACCAAAATGAAGTACGGTTCATAGATCGAGTTCAGATCGAACTCGTCCGCGGAAGCGGTTTTCGGGAACGAAACGGAACAGAGAAGCAGAACAACGGCCAAAAGGCCAAATCCGATTTTTTTCAAATGTATCATAAAACCCTCTCGGTGAATCAATCTGGAAACCAGTTTACTTTCATTCCGATCGAAAGTCAATCCAAAAGCGTGTGTCGAAACGGTAAACTTTTTGAGACTTCCGAATTGCAATAGAGCAGTTCGGCATCGACGCTTTCTTCCGTTACGGTCAGCACGGCGCAGCTCGGTCCTTTTGCCGAGCGCGGACGGGAGAGACTGCCCGGATTGATCAGTAGGACGCCGTCGTATTCTTCCACGGAAGCGACGTGGGTATGCCCCGAGCAGACGACGTCGCATTGCTCGGCCTTGGCCTTATCGTATAAGGAAAGCCTGCCCATATGCGTATGTCCGTGCAGCAGCAGAATCCGGTGGCCGTGCCACGGAATGATCTGCTGAAGCGGGGCCTCGGCCCAAGGATCGCAATTTCCGCGCACGGATACGAAGCCGGTGTTCAGCCGTGCCGCAAGCATCGGAACGTCTTCCACACAGTCGCCCAGGTGAAAGAGCGAATCGAGCTGTCCGAGTCGATCGGTCAGATACCGCAGGTTCTCAATACTGCCGTGCGTATCAGAGAAGACGCCGATTCTCGCCATCGAGCGCCTCCTTTAAGAGCGCGAGCGCGTTGTGCCGATGGCTGACCGCGTTCTTTTCCTCCGGGGAGAGCTCAGCAAAGCTTTTCCCTTTCGGCGCATACCAAAAATACGGATCGTAACCGAATCCGTTTTGTCCGTGCGCCTCGAACAGGATGGTTCCTTCAACGGTTCCGCGGACGCACAGATCCGGCATGTTGCGCCGCACAAGCGCGATGCACGAAACGAACCGAGCCGTCCGCTTTTCGGCAGGGACGCTCTCCAGCTCCCGGAGAAGACGCGCGTTGTTTGCGGCGTCGTTGTGTTCCGATCCGGCATAGCGCGCCGAATAAACGCCCGGCGCTCCGTTGAGCGCATCCACGCAGAGTCCGCTGTCATCCGCAAGCGCAGCGTCGAACCGATCCCCGACGTAATCCAGCGTCTGGCGGGCCTTTTTTAAAGCGTTCTCCTCAAACGTTGCGCCGTCTTCCACGGCTTCGAAGGAGACGCCGGCTTCCTTCAGCGTGGAGAGCTCGGTAAAGTAGTCGCCCAAAATGGCCTTCAATTCCTGTACCTTATGAGCATTATTCGTAGCAAGCAGCAGTTTCATACATCCTCCGTTCTGTCCGCCAGAAAGCCGTTGAGCGTCTTTGCATCGGGCGTGACATAAATCGTATGTTGATGGAAATAATTGACATAACCCGGCCGCGCCCCCGAAGGCTTTTTTACATGCCGGTGCAGCGTGTAATCCACAGGCACCTGCGAAGACCCGGAGGACTTGCTGTGCAGGGCGGCAATTTCGGCCGCGAGGCGAAGCGTCTCGGGCGAGGGATCGGTCGACTCCAGATAGACATGGCTTGCCGCGCGATCCTTTGCGTGCAGCCAGATCACATCCGGCGGTTCGCTCCGCAGGAGCTGTTCGTTCTGCAGATTGTTCTTTCCGACGCGAATCACCGTTCCGTCCGGCGCACGATATACGAGCGGACGGGAACGCTTTTGCTGCGGCTTGATGCGCCGCTGCCCGTCCGGCTTGAGATAGCCTTCCCCGACGAGCTCCGATTTGAGCTCATCCAATTCCTCCCCGGTTGTGCATTGCTCCAAGGAGAGCATCAGCCCTTCGAGATAGGTCGATTCTTCGGTCAGCGCCTCAATCTGCGAGGCGGCATAGGCGCGAGCGGCTTTGGCTTTCCGGTATCGCTTGAAATAGCGCTGCGCATTCTGCTGGACCGAATACTTCGGATCGAGCGGCACGCTGACCAAGGCGGGCGGATCGGCATAGTAATCCATTACGACAGCCGCGCTTGGCGTTCCCTGCAGCGAACCGAGGTTGGCAATCAGCAGCTCCCCATAAATTCGGTCACGCTCGGTCGATTCCTCGTTTGTCGTTTGCAGGACAAACGCTTCGAGCTTTTTTTGCGCCCGCTTCTGCGCATGATCGATCACGCTCCGGAGGGATGTGCGCCGCTTCGTCAGGATCGCTTGCTCATCGCGCATGCGGTAAAACGCGTCCTGCGCTTCGCACATCGTAGGAAACGGAATCGACACAGCGTTTTTCGGAACAAACGGCAGCACCCCGCGTCCCAGTAGGACCGACGGTACAAAACGCTGTTCTTTCAATTCGTTCAGAACATGATAACATTCCGATGCAATACGATCGGGCGGCGTCTCATCGGAGCAGATCTGTTGGGCACAGAGCCGCGAGATGCCGAGAAGCGCGTCCCCCATCCAAAGCTTCGGAGCCCGGTTTTGCGCAAGCGAAGAAAGCTGCTGCTCGGACACGGCAAACGGATGCAGCCGTTCTTGCTTCGGAGGATCCACATAGGTACAGTTCGGCAGGCAGATACGCAGCGCGTCCTCACCGGGACCGAAATGACGCATACAATCCAGGATTTTCCCGGTCTCGTCCAGCAGAAAGAGATTGCCGTGCTTACCCATCAGCTCAATCACAAGCCGCAGGCGTACCGCGTCCATCAGTTCGTTTTTGCCGTACAGATGCAGCACCGCAACGCGATCCATCCCGGGCTGTTCGATCGCAGCGACGCGGCAGCCGATCAGATGTTTCCGCAGCAGCATACAGAAGGCCGGCGCAACATCGGGGTTTTCAAACGATTGCTCGGTCCGTTGAATCCGACCGTTTTCGTTATGAATGTTGAGCAGGAGCTTGACCCGCCCGCAGCTTCCGCCGTGCAAATGCAAAAGCAGCAGATCCTTATCGGGCTGCTGCACTTTATCGATTCTCGCATCGACGAGCGTCTGCAATTCACAGACGGTGGCATAGAGGGATAGTCCGTCGGTTGCCATAATGTCCTTTCTGTTGCCGGATGGCTGTCAATCGGTATAGGATGCGGAAAACGCCGCGCTGCGCTGAGTAATCAGGATGCTGCCTTTCGCAGTGCGGAACGTCTGCACGCCGAAATCGTTTAGGAGCGAAAGGGTTCGCGCATCGGCGGGATTCTTTTCCGAATCGGTGATGAT
>ONLX01000039.1 GCA_900318765.1 uncultured Eubacteriales bacterium | reverse complement strand
CAGGCGGCCGAAGCGATCAAGAAAGAAGCCGAGGCGAAGAAATACGCCAAGGAACAGGAAGCCGCAGGTATCGCCGCAGTCGGTAAAGCCGAAGCGGAAGCGATTCAGGCAAAAGCGGTTGCGGAGGCGGAAGGTATCGATCGCAAGGCGGAAGCCATGAAGAAGTACGGTGAAGCAGCCGTCATCGAAATGGTCATGCAGGCCCTGCCTGAGATCGCCAAGAACGTTGCCGAGCCTTTGAGCAAGGTCGATAAGATCACGATGTACGGCGACGGAAACAGCGCAAGGCTGCTCGGCGATATCGTGAACGGCACGAACCAGGTCACCGAAGGCATCACCGCAGGCATGGGCATCGATATCAAGGCGCTGATTGCCGGCATTCTCGGCGGGAAGCTTGCGACCGTAAGCGCTCCTGCGCCGGATGCAAAGGCTGCCGAGTCGGACATGTAACGGTTCTTCGGAACAAGGGGGAGGAGAGATCCTCCTCCTTTTTTGTGCAGTTCTCCCCTTGTCATCGGGTGACGCGTCTGCTATAATACGAATGTAAATACGGAGAGAGGACACTCCACGATGCAAAATCCTTTCATTCTCGAACGGCTCGGAGCGCTGACCGAAGAGGAACGTGAAATCCTGAACGGCCGTAAAGGAATCGATCGAACCATCTATATGGACGGCAGCCGCGACGTGATCTCGGGTGACAAACTGCTTGCGCCGGGGAAGCTGATTACCGTGCGCCCGCATACGCGGTTTATTCGTTTTCCCAAGCATACACACGATTATGTGGAGATGGTCTATATGGCGCGCGGCTCTACGACGCATCGGATCGGGGAGACGGAGATCGTGCTGAAGGAAGGCGAGCTTCTGATCCTTGCGCAGAACGCCGAGCAGGAGATTGAACCGGCATCGGAGCAGGACATCGCGGTGAACTTTATCGTTCGGCCGACGTTCTTTTCGGCGGTGCTGCCGTACCTCGGTGAGCAGGATACGCCTCTGAGGCGGTTTTTGGTCGACTGCCTTTGCGGCAAAAGCGATACGCATTACCTGTTGTTTCGCGTTTCGGACGTGCTTCCGATCCAAAATCTGATTGAAAATCTCTTATACACGCTGCTGGAACCCACACAGAACAAGCGAGAGATTCATCATATGACGATGGGACTCTTGTTCGTGCAGCTGATGAATTCAACCGAGCACTTAACCGTCGATACCAGCGAGGAAAACGCCGTAGTCAGCGTACTGCGCTACATCGAAACCGATTATCGGGACGGGAGCCTTTCGCACATTGCAGACGAGCTGCACTATGAGGTCCATTTTCTTTCGCGCCTGATCAAGCAAAAAACCGGTCGGACCTATACGGAGCTGCTGCAAAAGAAGCGGCTCATGCAGGCTGCGTGGATGTTGGAGAACACGGAGCGCAACGTAGATGAGATTGCGCTCGCCATAGGGTATGAAAACATCAGCTACTTTCACAGGATCTTCCGCGCGGAATACGGCGTCTCGCCCAAAAGGTATCGGGATCGCAAATAAGGACACTTTTTTTGCTAACACGGGTTATTGGAAATTTCCGTTCGATTTGGTATGCTATAGAAAAGGGGAAGGAGGAGCGGTATGCGAACGTATCTGGCAATCGATATCGGCGCGTCTTCCGGGCGGCATATTGTCGCATGGAAGGTACAGGGGAGTGTGCAGTCCGAGGAGGTGTATCGGTTCCCAAACGGTGTAAAGCAACTGGACGGGCATCTGATCTGGGACATCGATGCGTTGGAAGCGCATGTGCGCGAAGGCATTCGCATTGCCAAGGAGCGGTTTCCTTCAATCGAATCCCTCTCGATCGATACGTGGGGCGTGGATTACGTTTTGATGCAAAACGATACGCCGATCCTTCCGTGCTATGCGTACCGGGATCACCGAACCGAATCGGTCATTGATGCGGTGCATCGGATTGTTCCGTTTTCCACGCTATATCGGCATACCGGGATTCAGTTTCAACCGTTTAATTCGATCTATCAGCTCTATGCGGATCGGCTGGCGGGAAGGCTTGAACAGGCGACCGATCTAATGATGATCCCTTGTTATCTGATGTATCGATTGACCGGCGTAAAAGCGCACGAATATACAAACGCTACGACGATGGGGCTGATCAACGCATCAACCGGAACCTTCGATTCCGAGATCTTGGATGCGCTCGGGCTCCCGAAGAAGCTGTTTCCGACGCCTTCTTTGCCCGGTACCGTGATCGGCACATATCAGGGAATCCGCGTCGTTCTCTGCGCAACGCATGATACGGGATCGGCGGTCGAGGGGATTCCGATGGAGATCGACGCGCCGTATATTTCCTCCGGAACATGGAGCCTGCTCGGCGTCAAAACGCCGTCTCCGCTGACGGACGCGTTGAGTGAAGCCGCCAACTATTCCAATGAGGGCGGCGTCGGCTACAATCGCTATCAGAAGAACATCATGGGAATGTGGGTTATCAACCGGCTGCGCGATGAGCTTTGTCCCGGAAAACCGTTCGGAGAGATCGTTTCCGAATCGGAACAAAGCTCGTTTTGCGAAACGGTCGACGTCAATGACGCATCGTTCCTTGCGCCAAAAAGCATGAAGGAAGCATTTGATCAAGCGCTGAAGCAGGCCCCTGGATCCGCTGCGGATTACTTTGCCTGCGCCTATCGGAGCCTTGCTGAGAGCTATCGGATTGCGCTTGAAGAGCTGGAACGCAATACCGGAAAATCGTATGACCGGCTGTACATCGTCGGCGGCGGCGCGAAGAACGCGTTTTTGAACCGGTTGACCGAAGAAGCAACCCAAAAGAAAGTTATTGCGCTGCCGATTGAAGCGACGGCGCTTGGAAATTTGAATATTCAAATGCAATCGGACAGGGAGGAACCAACATGTTAGTCGAAACCAAAGCCAAAGTCGGTGTGTTTGCGATCGCGCTCGGCGCATACCTGCCGCAGTTCCCGTCGCTCGTGCCGGAATTTGCGGCGCAGTACGAAGACTTCAAAACCCGGATCCCGGATTCCGTCGAATTGATCGACGGCGGGATTGTGACGACCAAGGAGCTTGCTATGGCGGCAGGCGATACGTTCCGCGCTGCGGACGTCGACCTTGTGATCCTGCAGCTTCTGACCTATGCCACTTCCTATAATATGCTGCCTGCTGTACGGGATCTGGATGTTCCGGTCGTTTTGGTCAATCTGCAAAAGAAGAAAGCGC
Organism: uncultured Eubacteriales bacterium; assembly: GCA_900318765.1. Lineage (GTDB taxonomy): Bacteria > Bacillota > Clostridia > Christensenellales > CAG-138 > UBA3792. The sequence goes on along the minus strand of ONLX01000039.1, from coordinate 3,350 downwards.
CGGATTATCCGAACACCGATACCGCAACGTGGCTCGGCGAGCTTTATGCCTGCGGAGCGGTCGGTGAAATGGTCGCAGATCTGGAGCGTGCCGGGAAACGGCATGCGGTCATTACCGGCGTCGTCGAAGGCGGAGACCCCGAAGTGGATGCCGAAATTGCCGATTGGTGCAAAGCCGCACAGGTTCGCCGCCGTTTCCGCGACACGAACCTCGCGCAGATCGGCCGTCCGTATCCGGGCATGATGGACCTCTATATCGACGAAACGAATCTGTATCATCGGATGTGGCTGTATACGAAGCAATTCGATTGGGAGAAGATGTGGGCGATTGCCGACGGTATCACCGATGAGGACGCAATCCGTTCCAAGGCGCAGGAGATTCTCAATACCTTTGAGATTGAGGGCGGCGGCAGCATCGAACAGGTTTGGGAGATGGCAAAATACGTCGTTGCGTTTGAGCAGTGGGTCCGCGACGAGAAGATCGGCTTTGTGGCTTCGCATTATGACGGATTCGCGCAAGGAAAAGCCGGCGTGCTTGACAGTATGTTGATCCCCGCTTTCTCGATGCTCATTAAGCAGGGCGTAGCCTGCGCCGTTGAGGGCGACATCAAGGTTTCGATGGCCATGAGCATTCTGAAGACGATCTCCGGCATGGGGCAGCTTTCAGAAATGTATTCGATCGACTTCAACGAGGATATCTGCATCATCGGTCATTCCGGTTCCGGCGACGCGGACATCTCCGCTCAAAAGCCCACCATGAAGATCGTTCCCGTTTTCCACGGCAAGACGGGCGGCGGATATCTGACGCAGTTCTATCCGCACCTCGGTCCGGTCACGTATCTCGGCATCACGCAGGATCGTGACGGGAATTTCAAGTTCGTTGTCGCGGAAGGCATCAATGAGGCCGGTCCGATCTTTACGTTCGGCGATACGAATATGCGGACACGCTTCACCTGCGGCGCACGCGAATTCTGCAACAGATGGAGCGAAGCCGGTCCGACGCATCATATGGCAGCCGCTTCCGGTCGGCATATCGATACGATCCTTAAGGTCGCTAAGATTTTCAACGTGCCCGTGGACATTATTACCCGATAACCATTTTCAGGAAAGGAAGATACGAATATGAAAGACGTTTTGACTGCACCCTTTATGGTGGAGATGATCCGCACAACGACGAACATGTATGCGCACGGCTGGGACGAGCGCAACGGAGGAAACATCAGCCTGCTGCTCGACGAAGCGGAAGTAAAGGAATATCTCGAGACCGATCGCGTTTTGAGAACGTATGAGACCGGTTTTTCTGCGCCTTCGCTTGCCGGAAAGTATTTTCTCGTTACGGGAACCGGTAAGTATTTCAAGAATGTGCAGTATGCGCCCGATGTGAATCTCGGGATTCTGCGCATCACGGAGGATGGGGAACACGCCGATCTGCTTTGGGGGTATACCGACGGCGGAAAATTTACGAGCGAATTCCCTGCGCATATGATGAGCCACGTCGAGCGGCTCAAGGTCGATCCCGATAACCGTGTCGTTATGCATTGTCACCCGGGCAACCTGCTTGCGATGACCTACGTACATTCGCTTGACGAGATTGCCTTTACGCGGACTCTCTGGCAGATGTGCACCGAATGCATCGTTGTATTCCCGGATGGTGTCAATGTGCTCCCGTGGATGCTCTGCGGAACCAACGAGATTGGCATCGCAACCGCTGAGAAAATGCGTACCGCAAGGCTTGTCGTCTGGTCGCAGCACGGCATTTACGGCGCGGGCAAGGATCTGGATGAAACGTTCGGCCTGATCGAAACGGCAGAGAAGGCGGCTGAGATCTATATGAAGATTGCGCATCTTCCGCTCGTAAACACGATCACGGATGAACAGATGCATCTGCTGGAAGAACGATTCAACGTAAAGGCCCGTGAAGGATACTTGAACTAACCTATATCACTTTTAAATCTATAATTATTTTAAATGTATCAAAGGAGAAAACACAGTATGGCAGATCGTATCGTTTTGAACCCCATTTCCTATCATGGTCACGGCGCAATTGAAAACATCGTCCCGACGCTTGTATCCCGCGGATGCAAGAAGGCGTTTGTTGCAACCGACCCGGGTCTTTTGAAGTTCGGTGTCACGAAGAAGGTGACGGATCTGTTGGATCAGGCAGGCTTTGCGTATGAAGTTTACAGCGACATCAAGCCGAATCCGACGATTGAAAACGTTCAGACCGGCGTTGCAGCGTTCCAAAAGGCAGAAGCGGATTGCATCGTTGCGATCGGCGGCGGCAGCGCAATGGATACCTCGAAAGCGATCGGTATCATCATCAACAATCCGGAATTTGCGGACGTTCGCTCGCTCGAAGGCGTTGCGCCGACGAAAAAGCATGCAGTCTTTACGATTGCCGTTCCGACGACCGCAGGCACCGCAGCAGAGGTCACGATCAATTACGTTATTACCGATGTTGAGAAGAAGCGGAAATTCGTTTGCGTTGACACGAACGATATTCCCGAGGTTGCTGTTGTCGATCCGGATATGATGTCCTCTATGCCGAAAGGTCTGACCGCCGCAACCGGTATGGACGCGCTGACGCATGCCATCGAAGGATATATCACCAAAGGACATTGCACGATCAGCGATATGTTCCATCTGGAAGCGATCCGTCTGATCGCCAAGAGTCTGCGCGGCGCCGTAGAAGGAACACCGGAGGGACGTGAAGGGATGGCCCTTGGCCAGTACATCGCCGGTATGGGTTTCTCGAACGTCGGACTCGGTATCGTGCATAGCATGGCGCACGGGCTTTCTGCTCTGTACGATACGCCGCATGGTGTCGCTTGCGCGATTCTGCTGCCCGTCGGTCTCGAATACAACAAACCTGTTTCCGGTGAGCGTTACCGTGCGATCGGCAAAGCGATGGAAGTTCCGTATATCGATACGATGAATGACGCGGAAGCGGCAGATGCTACGATCGCAGCCGTCAAGAAGCTTTCCAAGGACGTTGGAATTCCCGAGAACCTCAAGGGCATTCTGAAGGAAGAGGATGTTCAGTTCCTCGCCGAATCCGCTTATGCCGACGCTTGCCGTCCCGGCAACCCGCGCGAGACCTCTGTCGAAGAGATCGTTGCGCTTTATAAGGGACAGATGTAAAAAACGTTCTCAGCGCTCCGATCGCTCGGGGCGCTGACTTTTTTCACTCAATTCATAAAAAGCAATACGAACAAAAGCGCTATTTTGGACATGCGTTTGGACACAACGAAAAAAGCTCGAGAAACTCGAGCTTTTTTGATACGAGTGTTGATAACGGACTTCATAAGAAAACGAGTGCTCGTAACATCCGTTACGAGCACTCGCAGTGGT